>JBLIOK010000021.1:0-15642 GCA_047639735.1 Candidatus Krumholzibacteriia bacterium
GGGAGCTTGCGCTTGCGTCGAAGCGAAAACAAATACCGAAGCATCATCAATCACGCCGGCGAAGCGATCTTCTTGCTCAACCACCGCGGGCGCGTGCTTGAGTGGAATAAAATGTCAGAGGAGTTGTTCGGCCTTTATCGCCGACATGCTTTGGGGGTGAACATTCGCGAGCTCGACATCGGCTTGGACTTGCCGGTGCTTAGGGTGTTTGCGGATGTTGAACAAGCCAAGCGCAGCCTCACCTATGACGCTAAAGTTGTGCACAAAAAGCATGCAAATGAAACCCGGTTGCTGAGTCTAACTTTCTCCTGTATCGAAGCTGGTAGCGGCGCACTTGCCGACACGAACAACAGTTTTGCGGTGATTGCACGCGACGTGACTCATGAAAAACAAATTGAAAACCGAATGAGCGAGACGGAAAAACTGGCTGGCATTGGTCAGTTGGCGGCGGGTATAGCACACCAGTTGAACACGCCGCTGGGTGCAATTTTGTTGTCGGCGCAAATGTTAGAAGAGACCGTTAAAAACGAAGATGACGGCGAAGACATCATGCGTATCATCCGGCAAACGGAACAGTGCCGTGGTATCATCAAGGGGTTGCTGAACTTCGCCCGTCCCACGGGCCGCGAACGCGGTCAGGTTGATTTGGCCGAAATAATCAATGAGACAATTTTCTTGATGGAGAAAAAGGTTTCGGTGGCGGCGGTGGAAATAGGGATGGAATCCATTGACCAGGCGGTTGTGTATGGCAGTCGCAACGAACTGGAACAGGTCTTCTTTAATCTCTTGGCCAATGCACTCGACGCCATGGCCGAGGGCGGCAGTATTAGTATCAGCATTGAAGACGGCGGCGCTGGGGAATTGAAGGTTCAGTTTACCGACGACGGCGATGGCATTCCTGAAGATGCGCAAACGCGAATATTTTTGCCATTCTTCACAACCAAAGATTACGGAAAAGGTACAGGGCTGGGCCTGTCAATTGTTGCGCGCATCGTCCATGAACACGGCGGACGCATTGAACTCGATAGTAAAGTGGGCGAGGGAACAACCTTCACGCTCTGGTTCCCCAAAGCCCGCGAAGATCGCTTGGACCAAGTTGGCCGGTTGGCCTTGATCGACGACGGCGATGGATCGTAGCCGCAAAAATAATTTCTAACGAAGAGGCCCCGCGTGGGCCAGGAGACATTGTGGGGATTCCACCATACACACGCATCATCTTCATGCCGACTGACGACCGGTCGTCGCATGAATATGGCATCAGCAGACCAGTGGTGGTGTTGCTGATCTTAACGGCGTTTGTTTTTATCATGTTTTTGGCCATGCTGATGCACAGCTTCGCCAGCAAGCATAACGAACGATTGGTCATTGAAGAGTTGGAGAGCCAGTTGGCGGTGACCCGTTCGGAAGTTTTGGTTGTTCACGAACTGGAGGCCAACCTGGAAGACATGCGTCAAGCACAGGAACAGCTTTTGCTTTTGCTGGGTGTCGAGGGCATGGACCCGGCCATGAGCGATTCATTGATGGGCGTCTGGTCGAGTGGCGAAGCAGGATCGTCATCTGAAGCGATGCGTCGCGCGGCCTCGGTGGTGGCCAGCCCCAAACCAAACCGCTGGCCAGCTCGCGGGTTTGTGACCAAGGAGTTCATCGTTGGGAGCGTCGCCAATGGCGTTGTGCCTCACCAAGGCGTGGATATTGCTGGGCCTGCTGAGGGGCCGGTGCTGGCTGCGGCGCGGGGAACGGTTGTGCGCGAAGGGTTTGATGAATATCTGGGAAACTTTGCTGAAATCCAACATGGGATGGGCTACCTAACCGTTTACGGCCATTGTCAGCGGATCGTTGTCAGCCGCGGCGATCACATAACAGCAGGCCAGGTGATTGGTTACGTGGGTCGGACGGGCCAGGCTTCAGCCAATCATTTGCACTTTGAGATATGGGAACAAGGCGAGGCTGTGGACCCCCGCAAATTTGTAGTCGGCGAACCGGAACAAAATTAGGCTGTTTTGGCTCACTAGTTTTGTTAGTGTATGGGCACGGCAGGCTGTTAGAGCACTGCATTTTTATGACTGCCCGGGGTTCTACCCAGTGACCCGGGCCAAGGAGGAATAATGTTCAACAAAGAACCAGAGAATCAAAATATGCCCTCGGGCCAGACGTCGATCATCGCGCAAGGATGCAAGTTTGACGGCAAGGTTGAGGTCAACGGCACACTTCGTATTGAAGGCGAATTCAAAGGCGACATCGGTACGCCCGAAAGCCTGGTCATTGGCAAGACCGGCGTCGTGCACGCCAACTGCAAAGTGAAGAACGCGATCATCGGCGGCCAGTTATTCGGCAACATTGTGGCCGAAAACAAAATTGAACTGCAAAGCGGGTCGCACGTTGAAGGCGACATCAAGACTAAGCGCTTGGTGATCGATGAAGGCGTGTTCTTTGAGGGCAGCTGCTCGATGGGTTCGGGAGAGCGTAAAACGCCAGCACCTGCCGCAGCACCAGCACCTGCCATGGCTTCGAAGCAACCGGAGTTGGCTAAGAAATAGCTCTTCGGTTTCGCACACAAAAAACACCCCAGCATTTGCCGGGGTGTTTTTTTGTGCGATATCGGCTCGACTACTTTGTGAACGTCAAACCTTGAGGTCCAAAGTATGAGTAGATTTCTACTTTGAAGAATCCGCTTTTGACCAACGGCGCGTTCATGACCCTGTCGTAAACTTCGCCTTTGAATTCAACATCAAAAATGAAGATAAACTCCACGTCGGTTTCATCACTTACCAAGCCTGCGGAAATGAGACGACCGGCTTGGGCAGCATCGCGCACGGACTGGATAACCTGCATCCGTGCATCCATTCCGCCGTCAGTGTTTTGTGATTTCCAGTTTGGCCCACGCTTGGCCAGAACAATTTGGAACATCTGCATTTCTTGTTTTGGCAGGGGCTTGTCGGCAGCCGTTTCGCCTTCTTGGGCCAACACGGGCGTGGCGAACAGAGCGGTTGCCATTAATAGGAAAGAAATCAGAAATGTGCGCTTCATCGCGAAACCTCACGGACTTGAGAATCAGACAAAATTGCTTGCCGATAAAAATAGCACATTGGCGGGGCCGAAAACAGGAGAGAAAGGAAGCGCGACGCCTCAAAATCAGGTCGTCGCGTCTTCCATGATGGCTTCTACTTCGCGGGAAGTGGTTTCAGCCAATTCGCGGTCAGCCAAATCGTCACCAGATTGTTCAGGGTCCAGGCCTACCATTAAGAAGTCGGCAACTTCCAAATCCGACTCTTCATAGAGCTTTTTCACGAATTGGTCGTCCTTCTCCAAATTGCTGCCTTCCTTGTCGCGAGTAACGCGAACTTCTGGTTGTTCCCAGTCTGGACCTTTGCGCGCCACGTAGCCGCGCGTGCCATCGCTGAGTAACACTTCGCTTCCCGGGGGATAAAGCCCAATGGAACGGATCAAGGCTGACAGAGCAATAGGGCAGAATGCTCCCCGATCTTTGAGGATAATTTCAAAGGCACGGCGCGGAGGCATCGGCATTTTATAAGGGCGCGCAGCGGTTAAAGCTTCAAACACATCGCAGACCTGGATGAGTCCGGCGATGGGACTCAGGAGAGCCCATTCTGGCAGAGGAGGATAGCCGCCGCCATCGTCGTGCCTGATATGATGACCCCAAGCACCGGCGATCACCAGCGGACTCGCTTCACCGCGAGACAAAAGAATGTTGGCGCCAATCGCTGCGTGGCTCTCGGCGATTTTGCGCTCTTCAACATCGAGCTTGCCGGGCTTATAGAGAATTTCTTCGGGCACCTTGGCTTTGCCGATATCGTGCAACAGACCAGCGGTGGCCAGTTCGGCCAACCCGTCTTCGGGCCAACCCATTTCGCGGCCTACAGTGAGGGCCAAAGTGGAAACACGCACCGAATGCCCGATGGTGTAACTGTCGTAGTCGGGGTACCGCATCAGGTTCATGATATCCATGGTTTCCTGATCCGAAACATCGTGCAGTTCGCAGCCAACAGAGAAGGTTTGGCTCAAATCCAAATCTTCGTCACGCGAGATATGAATGTTGTTGTCGACAACGGTGTCGTACATCGACTGAAAGATGGGCAGCAACGGAGCGAGGTCTTGAGAGATCGATTTTCCCATGCCACCATCAGCGTCATCGTGCTCACTGAAATCAAATTGAATCAATCCGGGATCGAGCAGCGACAAGTTGACCCCTTCGACGTCTTGGCCGGTCTTTGCTTCCCGATAGAAGGGGGTCAGATCAATGTTCGTGATGCCTTCGGAAGCGAACAGTTTTTGAGACTCTTCAATGTGCGCGGTTTCCTCACGTAGCCCGGCAGCGACACGGAAAAAAGTGGCGACTTCTTCGGCCGTAACATGTTGGCGAAAGAGAAACCCGCCGCAGTGCATCCGAGCCGCGAATTCGATCAGGTTTTTGCCGGCGATGGAAGGCCCAATAAGGTACTTGCCGTCGCGAATGAACTTACCGTTGAGCACGCCAACAAAGAAGCCCGTCTCTTCGCTGTTATTTATAAGTTCGTGCAATTGGGCGGTGAACTTTTCGCTCTGACCACGCACCTTGGGGTGATTGTCAAAATACAAGCGCCGCTGATTGATGCCCCCAGAGAGCATGATAATCAAGTCACTAAAATCAGTTGCCATGATGGTTCCTTTCGCCGTCGCTGCTTTGGCCAGCAAGGGCGCCTTGGGCAGCGGTGCGGCAATTGGCGGGCCACACCGGGAAGAAGAAGAACTTCTTCTCTTTGAGGATTTTTTCGATCACTGGGCGAGAAGAATCGATATCGAGCATTCCTAGCCAGCCGATGGCATCGGGAACCCAGGCTTCTTCGCGCCGGTCGGCAGTAAGTCGGTTGAGCGCGCCCCTGAAATGACGAGCGGCAATGTCCTTCAAGGCCGGGACAATTTTTTCGCTGATACCTTGGACCATGATGGCCACGTAGGCTGCGCGATGGGCCTGATTGTATTCGCCGAAGCCTTCTACCAGGCTGGTGGCCAAGGGGTGGGCCTTTTGATATGCGAGACGCTGGTGCAGCAAGGGACCGTGCTCTTCAGCTAGGGATGAACCCATAAGCATTTCATGCAGGTTGTAGAGCAAGGGCGCCGGGGCGTGGAACATGTCACTGGCGAGTTCTTTCTCCTGCAAGGCGCGTAAAGATTCGAGCTTCACCATCAAGTCGATGCGGTCGGTCGTATTGATTTCGCTCAAGGCTTGATACAACTCGATTTTTTGTCGCGGGTTTTCCCATTGCAAGCCGAGCAGCAGCTCATTGACGACGTAAGGCCATGCGCGCTCTTTTTCTTTGTACGAGCCTAACTTCTGCCAGATGTTCAGCCAAAAAGGTCCTAGCCGCTCGAGGTGAGACTCGCGCAAGGGCGCATTGATCATCGCCACAACCAGCTCGGTGGTTTCGGAATTGCTGGAATGGAAAATTGCGGCGAGGGCGTTGGTTGCCGTACTGATTTCTACGTCAGTGACGTCTTCGGCACCCAAGATTGAGCGTATCGAATCGGAGATGCCCGCCGCAAGCTCGTCGGTTGGGGCAGCGTGTAGAATCTGAATGCAGATACCAAGACAATCGGCGCCGGACGGAGTGACAAGGTCGTCATCCCGTTCGACGGCTTCGGCGTCGGTGGCCACGTCGTCGATGGCAGTGCGCAATTCTGTTCGCGACATTGTGAAGCGCACCGGCTTTTTGGCTGGTTTGGGGCGGTTCTCTAGCAACTTGCCGGACTTCTTCTTAATCGTGCCTTCTTTACGCAGCTTCTCGAATACGAGCTCGACCAAGGCGGGGTCGCCGGTCAATTGAAGGGCCTCTTGGGCGTGGCCCACCAAATGCTGCAACATCATCGGGTCGGTGTTGGACGATTCTAGAGAATCAAGAATGCCCTTGATGGTGGAGATGGCGTCGTCGGGTACCCAGGTGCCCAACAAATCACTGGCCATTTCATCGCTCGTGTTCTGCAGCGCCTTCAGTTTGGTCGGGTCACCATTTTTCATAATGCCCTGAATGACCGCCAAAAACTCGCGTTCCATCATTTGTCCCTCAGGCGTGTGGACAAGCATGGCGTCGGGAATGGTATTGGGATCAAAGTTCTCGTTGAGCGGACTTTTGGTTTTCTCGGGACCGTTACCGGCCTTCGTGCGCACGTAAAGGTTGCGACTAACCGCGGTCATGGTTTCGGGCATGCCTTCGATTTCAATCTCTTGATATTCGCGAGTGCCGGCCAGCTGTTTGTGGTGGCTTTTTAGAGTGGCCAGGCCTTGGTGAAGGTCCTCGGTGGTCACGGCGCCGTGGATTTCGAGCAGAGCTTGGTTAAGCGGTTCCAGCAAATCATGAAGACGCCGTGCACAGCGTTCGGTCTTTTCAATACAGCCCGCGTCGATGATAAATCCGGTTGTCTGGACTTCAATTTCTAGTGAGGGGCGACCGCGCATGGCAGCCGTGAGCGCGGTGGCGCACTGTTCAGCGACAGCGTCATATTGGGCATGTCCCGGTGGATAATAAGAACCTGTGGACAACATGCGGTCCAAAGCGACCAACAATTCGACATGCTCGGGGGCAAGGGGTGGCGCCTCGACCTTGTCGACTTCAGCTGCAGCGTCAGCTACGCTGGGGCTGGGTTGAGGCAATTGTTCTGCCTTAGGTATTGCTTCAGCCTTAGCCGTGGCATTGGGCATTTTTGTCTTCGCCAAACCGGGTACTCCTGATAAGGGTTTTCACTTGCTCTAGGTTTCGTCACCTTTCGGTCCGCTTTTTAGCAAAATCCGTATATAATCTCACATTGAAGGGATCTTCATTCGATGAGCGGTGCTATAGTTATAGTCAATTCAGATAATGGAGAGCTTAATGGCCCAAGAACCCCCAGAACCCCCAGAGTCGCCAGAACGCCCTGAGGTCTACCCCGATCCGCCGAATTCAAAGGAAGTCGCCGATCTGCGTGCGCAACTCAGGTCTGGGCGGGCTGAATTGGATGATGACATCACCGGGCGAGGTGGGCGGCTAAATCGATCGGTTGGCAAAAGAGCCAAAGATTTGGGCGCTTATACGCTAATCCCAAGTTTGATGTTAGCTGGCCCGTTTGTGGGTTACATCGTGGGGCGGTTTGCCGAAAGGTTTTTTGAGATAGAACCTTGGGGCGCAGTGGTCGGCATGTTGGCCGGCATGATTGCGGCATTTCGAGAAGTGATCTTGCTGTTGAAACGAAAACAGGATGAATAGTATTTTAGCCTGACACCGCACGGTTGAGCACTCGTAAAATTTCCACCATCGCCAACGTATCCAGTTTGCAATATTCCAAAAGCTGATTGAGGATTGCGGCGCGACGACCGGGCTCGACGTCTTCGTAAATGACCTCGGCGTAGGCGCGAGCAGCATGATTCCCATCGCCAATAGCCATGTCGTCGTAACTCAAAGCCGTTAGCGCCGGCAATACCGACTTCAATGAGCAGCGCCCTTTTTGAGCCGGATGGTGGTACCAAAAACTGCGGAAGGGCACCATCAAATCAACCATGCGTTCGGTGACGGCAGACAACCATTCGGCCTTGGCGGGAAAGACTTCCGCAAGGTCATTGAGCACGCCTTTTTCAAACCCCATGTTCCAGGCTAACACCGTTCCTTCGTCGCCCAACTCGTGCAAAGCGGCGAGCAATTCAGGCCGTGGGTCCCCCTCTTTTTGCGCAAGAAACTCCACATGACGCGGTTCGGCGTCCGGCGAGTCTTGAATGTGCAGTGAAAACTGAAAAGGCACTTGCTGGTAGGGATGCGCGCCAATGAATGGGGGCATGGCCATACTCAGGGTTTCAAAATCCAAATGATAGACAGGGTAAACCAACTCATCCAACCAACCGCTCAAGTGGGGCACATCAATGTATGCCTCGCCGCTGATGACGGTTTTTTTCTGAATGCGCTGCTGGTGAGACAGCCGTTCGTCCGGCACGGTGGCGATGCTGAACAAGCCTTCGTCCAACATCTCGAAAGCGCGGCGGCCGCCGTAGTAAAGATCCGTCACGTTGTTTTCGGGCAAGGACGACCAGCAGTGGGGAATTAAGGGGCAAGGGTAGGGCTTGGTGCAGCGCGGCCCAATGGGGGTGTCGGGATCGGCGCCGCGCACAACGGCCAACAATTTCTCGACCGTGCGGGGAATGTACGTGAGCACCGATTCGGCGCGGGCTGTAACATCTTCGAGTTTAAAGAACTTCTGCACTTCAAATTCTTCACCAAGAATGTAGCCGGAGTTGATGTGCATCAAATAGAGGTGGCGCAAGTTCACTCCGCCACGTCCCAACACTTCGGCCTGGAAAGCGACGTCTTTCACGTTCACGTCTTTGACGCGAGTCGATGATTTCACTTCTACCAGATCCCAACGGTCGGGTTCTTCGCCTTCCTCGTCGGCGATGGGAACCAAGATGTCGACGCGGCAGTAGCGGTTGTCGATCAGAAAACTGGCTTCGTAAATAGGGATGCGATCGGCAGTGGGGCGGTTCATCAATTCAGCCGTGTCGCGATCGGTTACACTCAGGTCTTTAAAGTTCATGGGCACTTCGATGCCGCCGGGGAAAACCTGCTTGGCCAGTTCACCAACCATGTGGCCGGTGTCGAAAATGTATTGCTGGGAGGGGCCTGGATCGGGAATCAATTCGCGCTCGTTGAGCTGGGTCCACAACAGTTTGGGACACTGCAGGCCATTCAGATATTTTGATTTGGAGAGGTGCAGGGCCATGGATGCCTTTCTAAAGCTTGGCCGCGAAGAGCTGAAGCTCTTCGCTATCCAGTTCGATCATTTTTTCGAAGACCAGGCCGAGCTTTTCGAGCAAGCGGATCGAAGCCGGGTTGTTCGCTTGAGTGATGGCCAGCATGCGCTCGATCTTGAAGGTGCCTTTGGCCACTTCAAGGCACGCCTGAGTTGCCTCGAAAGCATAACCTTGATGGCAATGTTCTGACAAGAAAGCGAAACCGACATCTGGAGCATCGAGTCCATCGCGCTGGAAAAAACCGCTGATGCCAACCGGCGTTTGGCTGGCGAGGGTCTCGACTAGGAAAAAGCCATAGCCGTCTTTTTCGTAGCTTGGGTGGAGTTTTTTGGCGATGTAGGCGCGGGCATCTTCCAGAGAGTGGACATTGCGGTCACCGATATATTTGATCCAGTCGGGCTCGTTAAATAGCGCGACGAGAAAGGCCGCATCATCATCAGTGATCCACCGTAACCGGAGACGTTGGGTTTTGCAAACGAGCATATTTTATGACCCTATGACAGTTAGAGGCAGATCGTCACGAGAGTCATCCCGGGCAACCGCAGAAAACCGCCATCCTTCGGGAGTGTTGACAAACTGAAGGGATTTGACGCCGCTGCCCACATAATCTTCGCCGCGCAGAACGCCTTTCTTAGGATAAATGGACCACCTTTGGGCAATATCGCCGTAAATTTGGGTCTCTTCTTGGGCTTCGTATTCGCTGAAATCGACCAATTCACCGCTGTTGAGCAGGGCTTCGCGCGGCGCAAGGAAGGAATCCAGGTCGTAAGCTTCAAAATCTTTGTGACATGTGCGTGTGATAACCGCGGTCGGGAGAAAGCGTTTGCGCAGAGGACCCAGGTCAACCGGGGCACCGTCTTGGGTCGCGAACGCGGCAAAAAAGCGTGTCGTTAGTTCATCAATGGCCTGTTTAGCCAACTTTGTGGCCATTTGGGGACCTTTTTGATTTGCTGTATACAGTATATAGCTGAGTTCTGCCTTCTCGGTGACAATAAAGGAAGGGGCTGCATAAACCCCTAAATACTTTTTAAGTATTGGTGTTGTCTTGGCCGAGCCATCTCTCGGTTCGGGACCATTGACACTGCACTGCATAAAGCTGTACGGTATAGTCCCCGACCCCTTCACTGTTTTCATGGCGTTCGCGCCCAATCGATTCTTAGCGACTTAAGGAGACCCAGATGCGCCTCGGTTTACTCGTGATTTTGATTATAGCCCTATTGGTCGTAGCCTATGCCTTCGCAGATGATCACCCAGAAGGTGACCACCCAAAAAATGAACATCCGGCCAGCGACGATCCCTACCTGTGGCTCGAAGAAGTCGACGGGGAGAAAGCTTTGGCCTGGGTCAAAGAGACCAGCGACGCCGACACCGCCGAGCTAGAAACGGTCCCCGTTTTCAAGGAAATTCATGAAACCCTGCTGGATATTTACAACTCCAGTGATCGTATACCGAGCCCCGCTTTACGCGGCGAAGTTGTCTACAATTTTTGGCAAGACGACGACCATGTTCGTGGCATTTGGCGACGCACTTCTGTGTCCGAATATGTGAAGGAAAACCCCCAGTGGGAAACCGTCATCGACGTCGACAAACTGGCCACCGAGAACGATGAAAATTGGGTCTGGAAAGGCGCCAGCGGATTGGAGCCGGCATACGAACATTTCCTGATCTCGCTGTCTCGCGGTGGCGGTGACGCAACGGTTGTGCGCGAGTTCAACGCCACGACCGGCGAGTGGGTAGCCGATGGTTTCAACCTGCCCGAGGCCAAGTCGCGCATGAGCTGGAAAGACAAGGACACCGTGTGGGTGGGAACGGATTTTGGTGAGGGCTCATTGACCACATCGGGGTATCCGCGCATCGCCAAGGAGTGGTCACGTGGAACCGAGCTAAGTGAAGCAAAAACCGTATTAGAGGGCGATGCGGACGGTGTTTCATCTGGTGTATACAGTATGCACAATGACGAAGGCCGTTATGACTTCTCATATCAGATCCCTGAGTTCTATAAAGGCTCCTACGGCATTTTTGTCGACGGAGAGCATGTCGCCCTCGATTTCCCTATTGATGCAGACCCGCACGGAGTGTTCAAAGACCAGTTCTTGTTAGGCTTGCGCAGCGACTGGGAGGTCGGTGGCAACACCTACCCAGCCGACGCGTTGTTGGCCATTGGAGTTGGAGATTTCTTGAAGGGTGGCCGCGACTTTGAGGTGCTTTTTGAAGCCACCGAGCGCGTGTCATTTGGCAGCGTGAGCACGACTAAAAACAAGCTCTTGGTCACGACTCTGGACAACGTGCGAAGCAAGCTTTATGAGTACAAATTTGACGGTTCCGGGTGGACAAATTCCGAAGTCGAATTGCCTGGCTTGGGCACCGCTGGTATCTCGGCAGCAAGCGATGTGAGCGACACGTATTTCGTCACCTATACCGACTTCACAACGCCGTCGAGCCTGCTCATTTCATTGGGCGAAAAACCTCTCGAGCGTGTCAAAAGCACGCCCGACTATTTTGATACCGACGGCATGAATGTGGAACAATTCGAAGCCACCTCGGCTGATGGTACGAAGATTCCCTACTTCATGTTCACCCCAAAAGGGTACGAGGCGAACGGTAAGAATCCGACCATGCTCTATGGTTATGGCGGCTTCGAAGTTTCCATGCGCCCCAACTATTCGGCGACACTTGGCACATCATGGGTCGGTCGTGGCGGCGTCTATGTGCTCGCCAATATCCGCGGTGGTGGAGAATTTGGTCCAAAATGGCACAAAGGGGCTGTACGCGAGAACCATCAGAACGCTTTTGACGACTTTATCGCCATTGGTGAGGACTTGGTGGCGCGTAATGTCACGTCGCCCAAACATCTGGGCATTGCTGGTGGCTCAAATGGGGGCTTGTTGGTTGGCGCCTGCTTTGTGCAGCGCCCTGACCTGTTTGAAGGTGTTGTCTGCCAAGTGCCGCTGTTGGACATGAAGCGTTATAACAAACTTCTGGCCGGCGCGAGCTGGATGGCCGAATACGGCAACCCAGACACCGAAGACTGGGAATACATGAAGACCTGGTCACCCTATCAGAACCTGGACGAGTCAGCAGACTACCCTAAGGTGTTTTTCACGACCTCTACTCGAGACGATCGGGTGCACCCTGGTCACGCTCGTAAAATGGTCAAGAAGATGCTCGATATGGGCAAGCCAGTGTACTACTACGAAAATATGGAGGGCGGCCACGGCGGCGCAGCCAATATGAACCAGCGCGCGTACATGTGGGCGCTGACCTATGCCTATTTGTGGAAAACATTGGAGTAAGCTTGTCCGGTAAATATTACCGACTAATCGGGGCTTTGGTGATGCTGGTGGCTACTGCTTCCTGCAACACTGAGCCCCTTTTTTGTCTGGACACAACGAGCAATTTTCCTAACAAGGGCAAAAGTTACGGGGCGACGTGGGCTGATCTCGACCAAGATGGCCAGCTAGACTTCATGTTGGGGCATCATGGACGCGGCACAGGTGTGTACTTGAACCGTCCGGGCATGACGCTGGCTCGCCAAGACAGTTGCTCGTACTTGCCCTGCACTTCACAAGATCAGCACGGTGTGGCCGCTTGCGACTACGATGGCAACGGCACATGGGATATGTATGTGACGGTAGGAGCTGATCGCGGCGAGGGCGAAGGGCCCAACCAAATGTGGTCTCGAAACAGCGAGGGCCTTTTTGAGAACGCGATTCCACCAACCCACTTTATGGCGGACCACATGGGGCGTGGCCGAGGTGCGCTGTGGCTGCGAATCGACGACGACACCTTTCCTGAATTGTTGGTGCTCAACTACAAAACACCCGCTCGCCTCTATCGCTTTGATGGCCAAGCGTGGGCCGACTACAGCGGCGTGGTGAATCCGTTTCACACGCCAAACCCTCGGCGCGTCGAGCGCAACAACGGGTCATCCTTTGGCGTGGCGACTGCGGGCGATCTTGATAACGACGGTCGCACCGACCTGATGTTGGCAGGCGCTGGGTTTTTCATCTTTCAAAATGGGGAGCCCGGAAACTTATTGGACGTTACAGAGGCGGCAGGCTTTCCGGTCCGTGCGCCAGGACTGGCCGATTTGGCGTTGGGTGACCTGGATAATGACGGTGATCTGGACGCGTTGTTTTGTTTCCGTTATGTCGGCGGTATTGAAGTGTATTTGAACGAAAGCACCGCTGGAAACATTCGTTTTGTTGAGGGGCCAAGTCTGGAGAACTTGCCGTTGGCGCCAGAGCGTGACTCGGTGCTGTTGGCAGATTTTGATAACGACGGTGTGCTCGACTTGCTGGTGATGATGCAAGACCAAGAGAAGAAAAATCGAAGCGACCTTTTGGCGCGCGGGGTTGGTGATGGCAGCTTTACCGATGTGTCATCGACCTGGGGAGCCGACGAAGTTGTCGAGGCGTTGCCGCGCGGTTCGTGGGCAATGGATGTTGATCACGACGGCGACTTGGACCTGTTGAAAGTTCACGGTAAAGGCGAGTTTCCGGAACGCGCGGGCTTGTGTTCGATGTACGAAAACAGGGCGCACAACAATGGCGTTACCGTTGAGCTTTTGATCCCCGGCGGTGTGCCTCACGGCATGGGCGCGCGAGTGACTTTGCATTCTGCGCTGGGTGCCCAAATGCGCGAAGTGCGCAGTGTGATTCACCACGGTAATTCGACCATAGCGCCGGTACATTTTGGCGTAGGCTTGGCTAACGGACCTTACCGTGTGGTGATTATCTGGCCTGGTGGAGATAAGCAAGTTGTCATATTGCCGGAGGCAGGACGGGCCTACCAAGTCACCAAGTCCATCGTGCTGGCAAGTGTTTGGCAAGGCGGCCAAGGGTGGACGCCTTAGTGTTGCTTCTTGAGGCTTTCGAGGTGGCGGCGCACAACCTTCTCCGATGAATCTAAAAGCCTTGGCATCGCTTTTGAGCGCAAGAGGACCAACATCCCCAAACAAGAACTCGTTAGGAACTCGGCCTGTTCGGCGATGTCGACACCAGGGCGCAGCTCTTTGCCGCGCTTGGCGTTGCTAATTGCGTTAGCAAAGGCAGCGGTTATGCGCGCCATGAAGCGATCTGCCGCCGCACGGCTGCGACGGTCTTTGCCAGACATTTCAACCGCGGTGTTGCAAAGAAGACAGCCGTAGTCGGCGTCTTTATCTCTCGAGGCCTTCGCATAATATTTAAAGAGCGCAGTGATCTCGTCCAGGCTCGCCTCCCCGGTTTCAAGCGGTCCATAATTGCGTTCGATAACCGTGGCCTCGTAGTGTCCGATTGCGGCTTCGAACAATTCTTGTTTGCTGCCAAATTCGCTGTACATGCTGTTACGGTTAATTTCCAAGTGATCAACTAAAGCCTGAGTCGAGGTGCCGTTGTAGCCATGTCGCCAAAACAACTCCATGGCCGACCCGAGCACTTCTTGGCGATCATAATTCTTGTGCCTACCCACGGGTGTCGGCCAATCCGTAGTCTTCAACCAAGCGGTCCCAGTGATAGATAACGTGCCCAACCGGGACGTAAACCAAAGCGCGGACCGTGATGGGGGCGCCATTGGAGTGGCCCGTTTTTTCGGTTGCGCCGGCTGGCAAGCTGGCGAGCATCGAAAGCGCGGCGCGACGCACATCAAGCCACTGGGTGAGGAGATCATCCAGCTCTTGATCGTCAAAGCGACCGGCGACGCACCAGTCATCTTGATCGAAGCCGGCAAGGGCTGCCTCGTCGCCCCGGGCGACCGACAAAGCGCGGTGCATAAACACGCGTTCGGTATCGATCAAGTGGCCAAGCATCTCTTTGATCGACCACTTGCCTTCGGCGTAGCGGAAGCCCGCCTTCTCAGCCGGAACAGAGCCGATGAATTTTTTGAACTCGTTCATTTGGGTTGTCATGATTTGGGAAGTGTTGCCCGCAGGCACGAGCTTGATGTAGCGATAGTAGTAAGGGTCATGCTCTGATTGCGCCGGCGGTTCGATGGTAAAGGCGGGCATATTTACTCCTTAGGCAGGTTGCGTTTTTGGGTGTTGTTGTGTCTATATAACCAATCGTTTAGAAAAAACAAATACGAAGGTTTGCGGGGTGAGCATGGCGGGAAAAGGAAACTCCCTAGGTTTTGGTCAAACGGAACTTACAAAACACAAAAAACGTCATTTTGAGTTCCTGCCTGTATGCGATGCGCAAGGAAAGCAGATTAAAACGACCGGGATACGGTGCGGTGTTGATGGATTGGTGGGCTCACGGTGATATTTGTTGTCAAGAATTGACTTTTACTGAAGGCGCCTGGAAATTTGAAGCGAGTTGGGTTCAAATGGTGTTTCCTTAAACCAAGCGTACTAATATTTTTTCATGCGCCATATTAGCCCACCCATAATCACGTATTCAATAAATGTAGCATCCACAGTCTTCATCTGTATTAACGGAATATATGCTGTGCTATCTAGCCCATCTGCCGCGCGAATTGATCGGCGTCGGTGAAGGCCTCGTTCAAAATGGATGTCATAATTTTCTTGTCCAGATCGTATTCAGATTTGGCCAGTTCGAACAACGGTGTTAACGACACCTCGCCGGTATCATCGCGGATCAACGAAGCCAGGCGTACACCGGGCTCGAGTTCAGCACCGCCACTGTCATTCTCGTGATGATGAAACGAAATGGCATCCGTCAGATATTTTGGAAGATTCCATTCGCGAGCCATATGTCCACCCACGTCGGTGTGATCAAAATTAAATTGGACGTTTTCCAACTCGTGCAAGCAGTGGGTGCCGTTTTGCATGGTGCTCAAGATTTCGAGATAAGCTTCTTGCCGTTGCCGGATCAATACTGGCACGGCCATGTCTTGCAACAGGCCAGCGGTGAATGATTCAATTTGCGTCGCCGGAT
>JBLIOK010000022.1:0-14932 GCA_047639735.1 Candidatus Krumholzibacteriia bacterium
CAGCGATGAAGAGCAAGGGTTTGATCGGGGCGTTTGTCATTGTGTTGGTGGCCGCTGGGGTTGGGGCAGGCTTGTACTTTGGCGGCGTATTGCCCGTGGGTGCTAACAACGAATCTGCTGAGGGCGGGGCCGCTGCTGACAGTTTAGCCACTGCTGAGAACGATTCGGATAATAACTCCAAAGACGATAATGACGAACCCGTAGTGATGCCGACACCGGTTGAATTGGCTCTGGTTGAAGGCCGGGGCATCGCCGCTTATTATCGGGCTGCCTCGGTTATTGAAGCCAACCGCCTCGTGGAGACCGTAGCCAAAACCACCGGGAGAGTCAGCGTGATCAACGTTGAAGAGGGGGACTGGGTGGCTGAAGGCCAGATTCTTGCCGAAATGGAAAACGACCGCGAACGCATCATGCTGCGCAAGGCGGAATTGACGGTAGCGGACAAAACACGTCAGGTTACCAGAAGCCGGACTATGAATGAGGAGGAATTGATCAGCCGACAGGAATTGGATGATCAGGAATCTGCTCTCGAAATGGCCGAAGCCGAGCGTGACTTGGCGGCCATCGCACTCGAAGAAACTCGCTTGCGCGCCTCGTTTGCTGGGCAAATCACCGAAAGAAAAGTGGTGCCAGGTCAACAACTGGGCATAGCGGCGCCAGCGTTCACCATCGCGGATTTCTCGCCATTACGGGTGCGTGTGCACTTGCCAGAGTCGGTAGCACGGAAAATTAACCAAGGTCAACGGGTGTTGGTTTCGACCGAGGCCAGTGAAAGGCCTTTGATTGCCGAAGTGGAGCGCATTTCGCCGGTCGTCGATCCGGCCACGAGCACTGTTCGCGTGACGTTGCAGTTAGATGGAGAAGGCGATGCCGCGCGCGTTGGTGGATTTGTTAAAGTGCGTATAACCACCGAAGAACACCATGACGCCTTGTCCATCCCCAAGACTGCCTTGGTTGAAGAGGGTGCCTTGCGCAACGTTTTTGTGGCCGAAGCAGACACCGTGCGCAAAGTCGAAATCGAAACCGGACTTTATGATGAGACTCACGTTGAGGTGGTCGATGGACTCTTTGCTGGTGACCACGTCGTGGCGATGGGGCAAGGCGGGCTGCGCACTGGCAGTTTGATCAAAGCCTTGAATGCGGATGACGTGAAGTACGTTGGTGTGCAAGAAGATGAAGATGGTGACCTAGCCGAAGGTGCTGAGGCGGTAACTGTGATGGCCAACAAAGATTCTAAGTAGCGCTTCTGATTGGCCGCCTACAAACGGCGGCTAATTCCCCGGACCTGGAGATTTGATTTTATGAAAGTGATACGCTACGCCGTTTCGCATCCTGTGACAATTTGGATGGTGACGCTGGCTGCGGTCGTCTTTGGCATGACGTCATTGAGCCGCCTAGACATGCGCTTGTTGCCAGAGATTCGCTACCCGAGCTTAACCGTGCAAACAGATTTTCCTGGTACAGCACCGCTGGACGTAGAGAATCTTGTTACACGTCCCTTGGAAGAAGCGATGGGCGTCGTGTCAGGTCTGCGCAAGGTGCATTCCATCAGCCAAGCAGGTCTTTCGCAGATCACATTGGAATTTAACTGGGGCACGCGAATGGACTACGCGGCCTTGGATGTGCGCGAAAAAATTGATTTGGTGCGGCTGCCGACCGAGGCTTCCATACCTCTATTGCTCAAATATGATCCTTCGCAAGATCCCGTGGTTCGGCTAGGCCTTTCTGGTAGTGCGCCGCTGGTGAATCTGCGCAATGTGGCTGATGACGTGTTGAAGAAAGAGGTCGAGGCGCTGAGAGGCGTGGCGGCGGCTCAGGTCAGTGGCGGCCTTGAAGAAGAAATCAGGGTTGAAATTGACGAAACGAGAATGTCAGCCTTGGGCATCACCATCGAGACGGTGGGCCGGGTATTAGCGGAAGAAAACATCAACGCATCTGGCGGCCGACTGCGGGATCGTAACGCCGAATATATTGTGCGCACTTTAAGTCGATTTGAAGATTTGGCCGACATCGAAAATGTGACCATCGCTAATATTGAAGGCAAAGTGGTCAAGCTGGGTGAAATCGCCGATGTCGTGCGAACCCATAAAGAACGCACGACGGTCACCCATATTGACGGTCGCGAAAGCGTGGAGATTTCAGTCTTTAAAGAAGGCGACGCCAATATTGTAGAAATGGCGACGTCGGTAATCGAGCACGTTGAGCAACTCAAGAGGCAATTGCCCGAAGGCATGGAGCTCGAAGTTTTGTTTGATCAATCTCGGTTTATTGCGAGCGCCATCGATGAAGTGCGCAGCAACGCCTTGATCGGCGGTGTCTTAGCAGTCATCGTCTTATTCGTTTTCTTGCGCGATTTCCGCAGCACAATGATCGTCGGCGTAGCGATTCCTATCTCCATTGTCGCCACCTTTATATTGATGCTGGTTAAAGATGTGAGCCTGAATATCATGTCCCTGGGCGGCTTGGCCTTGGGGGTGGGGATGTTGGTGGACAATTCCATTGTGGTGCTGGAATCTATCCACCGTCGTCGAGAAGAAGCTGGCGAAAATGCTAACATTCCTGCCGTAGTTGCCCAAGGTGCTAGTGAAGTGGCTGGTGCAGTAACCGCATCGACACTGACCACTCTCGCCGTCTTTGTGCCCATCGTTTTTGTGGTTGTGGGCGTTGCCGGCCAAATTTTTCGTGACCAAGCTTTAACTGTCACCTTCTCTCTCGCCATTTCGTTGATCGTCTCATTGACGTTCACGCCCATGGCGGTTGCCTTTGGCAGTCGCAATTCAGGGCAAGTTAAGCAGGAACCCACCTCATGGTATCGATCCTGGGCACGGTACGCCGATGGGGGCAATCGTGTCATGCGGGTCTTCCGATTGATCGGTCTGTTTCTGGTGCTCGGCATCATGATGGCTGTCGTGCGATTGGTGAAATTGATTGGCTTGGGCTTACAGAAAGTTGTGTCTTGGGTGTTGTGGCCAGTGACTTGGGGTTTTGCCAAGAGCTTCCCGCTGCTGCAGGCATCTTACAGCCGAGTCTTGCGCAAGGCGCTTAATCATCGAATTGTGGTTTTGGTATTTGCTTTGGTTCTCGCTGGTGGTGCCGCCTTTTTGTGGCCGAAGTTGGGGTCCGAGTTGGTGCCGCCGCTTTCGCGTGGTGAATTCACCTTAGCTTTTGAGTTGGCTGAAGGAACGCCCTTGAGCTTAACCGATGTCACAATTGGGAAACTCGAAAGTGATTTGGCTGAACTGCCTGGCATAAAGCGGATCGTAGGTGGCATTGGAGTATCTCGAGAAGCGAATACAAGCGCCCAACGCCGCAAAGAAAACCGTGCTGAAGTGCAGGTGCAGCTGAACGAATCAACGGCTGTAGCCGAAGCACAGGTCTTGGAGAACATTCGCGCCGTATTAAAAAACTATCCTGACCTGCGCATGAAGGTGCGCCGTCAGTCGCTGTTGGCTTTTGGGGCACCCATTGAAGTGGATGTCTATGGCTACAACTTGACCGAGTTGCAATCCACAGCTGATCAGGTGCTCAAGCGCTTGGAAGAAGTGGATGGATTGCGAGACTTGCGCTTGGCGATGGTTCCGGGCTCGCCTGAAGTTCAGGTGGAGTTTGATCGCGATAAATTGAATCGCTATGGGTTGAGCTTGGGGGCCGTCAGTGAAACGGTACGCGGCAAAATGCGCGGCACAGTGGCGACTCGTTTTCGTGACCGTGAACGCCACGTTGATATCAGGGTCCTCAACACTGACGACCAGCGCAATTCGTTGACGGCCATTCAAGATTTGATCATAACAGAAATAGAAGGCGTGCCCATTCGATTGGGAACCGTAGCGGACATGACGGTCGTGACCGGGCCGTCCGAAATTCATCGTTTGGGCAGCAAAAGGGTAGCCATTGTTTCGGCTAACTTGTCCGGGCGCGATTTGGGGTCGGTCACCTCTGAAATTCGAGAGAGGTTGGCGAATCTGCCTTTGCCATCTGGGGTTAGCATTGAACTTGGCGGCCAAAACGAAGAGATGGACAGTTCGTTCCGCTCGCTGCGCATGGCCGTGTTGTTGGCGATATTCTTGGTCTATTTAGTGATGGCGGCGCAATTCGAGAGTTTTGTGTATCCGCTGATCATCATGTTCACCGTGCCCTTGGCGATCAGTGGCGCGGTGTACGGCTTGTTTTTACTGAACATGAGTGTGAGCGTGATTGCGATCATAGGTGCGATTATGCTGGCCGGAATTGTGGTGAACAACGGCATCGTCTTGGTGGACCGGATCAACCAGCTGCGAGCAAAACGATTGCCATTGTTTGAAGCCGTTATGCAGT
Source organism: Candidatus Krumholzibacteriia bacterium (assembly GCA_047639735.1). GTDB lineage: Bacteria > Krumholzibacteriota > Krumholzibacteriia > LZORAL124-64-63 > LZORAL124-64-63 > JAGRNP01. The sequence goes on from JBLIOK010000022.1 coordinate 4,315, forward strand.
CTGGGAGCGAACGATTACGGCCGATACTCATGACCACGTTGACCACAGTTTTGGGCTTGTTGCCGATGGCAATTGGGCTAGGTGAAGGCGCTGAGTTGCGCGCACCTTTGGCTGTCACAGTGATCAGTGGTTTGCTGTTGGCGACGATGTTGACGCTGGTGGTTGTGCCGGTAATTTACACTTTGATGACTGGCAACGAAAAGGTGCCCGCAGTTGCTGAAGAATCCGCTAAGAAATCCCTGAATTTGACCGGAGCTGAGGTTTGATATGTGGTTGACTCATCTCTCATTACGCAGGCCGGTAACCTTGGCCATGGCATTGACCTCCATCGTATTGTTGGGCGTTATATCGTTGGCCAAAGTCCCTTTGGATTTCTTGCCGCGAGTCGAGTTTCCTTTTATCGCCGTCTATATACCATACCAAGGGGGCATACCTTCAGAAAATGAGCGTGAAATCGTACGCCCCATTGAAGAAGTTTTGGCGACCTTGGGCGGCGTAAAACGCACGTTCAGTTACGCCGATGCTGGTGAAGTGCAGGTGGGTGTAACTTTTGACTGGGGGCGCGATGTCAACTTGTTGCGCATGGAGGTCAAAGAGAAGATTGATCAAATTCGCGGTGATTTGCCGCCGGATATTCAGCAAATCATGTTGCTGACTTTTAATACTAATGACATTCCGATTATCGAAGGGCGTATCTCCGCCAAGGGGAGAGACCTGTCCGAGAGTTATGATTTGATCGATCAGAAGATTATCGCTCCCCTCGAGCGGATCCCGGGCGTTGGTCGCGTGAACATCGATGGCGTATTGCCGACCCAGGCTTCGGTGTATTTGCGGTTTGATAAAATCAAAGAACACAACGTGGACGTTAACCGTTTGTTCGCCGAATTGCAGGCGGCTAATGTCGAGTTAACGGTAGGGCGGGTGACGGAGGCGGGTTTGCGTTACGACGTGCGTACGGTAGCCGGATTGCATGGCGTCGAGGAATTGCGCGAATTGCCCATTGATGAGCGCGGATTGCGTTTGAGCGATGTGGCGGAAGTGATTTACGGAGCGCCGAGCTTGGCGTACGGCCGAGTGTTGAATCGTGAGCCAGCGATCGCTTTTTGGATTCAGAAGGCATCTGGCTACAACACTGTTGATGTTTGTCGCGCGATCGAAAAGGAACTGGAACGGATCAACGATGACCCTTCTCTGGAAGGCATCAATAGTTTTACGTTTTTCAATCAGGCCGACGAAATCACTAATTCGTTGCGCAGCCTTTTAAAGGGCGGTTTGTTTGGTTCCGTGTTTGCGGTGCTCATTTTGTATGGATTTCTGCGGCGCGTGAGCATGACCATGGTTGTGGCTATTGCGATTCCCGTTTCGATATTGGGAACAAGCATTTTCCTGTTTTTATCAGGTCGGTCGATGAATGTGCTGACGATGATGGGGTTGATGTTGGGCGTGGGGATGTTGGTCGATAACGCGGTGGTGGTCCTGGAGTCGATTCATCGGCGGCAGCACGAAGGGTATAGTCCGCTGTCGGCAGCGGTACGAGGCACCAAAGATGTGTCCAAAGCAATCGTGGCTTCTACTTTAACGACCGTGATTGTTTTTGCGCCGGTGGTTATTTCAAAAGCTGACGAAATGACAGTTTGGTTGGGCGAAGTGGGCGTGACGATTAGTGTGACGCTCCTGTTCTCGCTCTTGGTGAGTCTGACTTTGATTCCAGCTCTTTCGATAAAAATGACCAAGTCGACTGGTGAGATTAAGGAATCGCGAGCGCTGGTGAAGTTACGCACTTCATATGTTCGGGCTTTGAATTGGTCGGCTATTAAGCATCCCTTTATGACGGCTTTTGTGATTGTTCCCGCGGTGCTTATTGTCACCGGCGTGGGTATGAAAGTGACGAATTTCAAACCGGATACTGAAGGCGAATCCGGCATGCGGCGCGAGAGTCTGCGCTTGGGCTTTGACTATACTGGTTCCGTTGACAAGTACACTTCCAAGGCAATGGTGGCTCGGGCAACCGAATACCTTGAGGGTCGTCGGGAAGAGTTGAATCTGCGAGACATCTATTCGTTCTATGTGGCTGATGGTGGCGGTATCACTCTCTTTTTTGACGATGGCGTATTGACCGATGAACTGTTTTTGGCCTTGCGAGACGACTTGCGCGAAAACTTGCCCGTGCAGGCGGGGCTGAAGTACCGGATGGGTGGTGAGCAGGGCGAAGAGTCGGGTGCAAAGACGTTCTCATTAACAATCTCGGGGGAAGAGACCGAGTTTCTGGGCGAATTTGCGACTGAAGCCAAGCGACGTTTAGCGATGATTGATGGCATCACTGATTTGCAGAGTGACAACGAAAACGGGAAATCAGAAATACGGATCAAGGTGGACGCCGATCAAGCAGGGCGGTTTGGGGTTTCGCCCGCTTCGATTTCGCAAATTATGAATTTGACTTACCGCGGCGTGATGCTGCCGCGACTGCAGACTGGTGATAGGGAAATTGATCTGGTCGTTTCTTTGTGGCCTGACGATACGGAATCATTGGAGAACTTGGGCATGTTAACGGTCGGTGGAGTTGATGGGACCGACGTGTTGTTGAATCAGGTGGCGAAGTTTGAATTTGGCAAATCGCCTGAACGGATTTTCCGGCGCGACCAACGTACAGGTGTGTCCATTACGGGAACCTGGGAAGGCGAGAAGTTGGACGACGCCTTGAATCAGATCGCGCCTCTGATGGATAATCTTAATTTGCCTTTCGGCTATAGCTGGAACTACGGCAGTGATATCTTACAGGCGCAACAACAGCAAAGTGATATGGGGATGAATATGTTGTTGGCCTTGGCCTGCGTATTCTTTGTCATGGCCAGTCTTTTTGAATCGTTATTGTATCCTTTGGTGGTGATGGCAACCGTTCCGTTTGCATCGCTCGGTGTTTTTTGGCTGATGATGGCTACTGGTACGCCGTTCAATATGATGGCAATGATCGGGATAGTTATCTTGATTGGTGTGGTCGTGAACAATGGGATTGTTTTGGTTGACCATATAAATGGCCTGCGAAAATCCGGACTCGGTTTGGATGAAGCCATCCGGCAGGGCGGCGCCGACCGATTGCGGCCAATTCTGATGACCGCTGGAACGACAATCCTTGGTCTGGCTCCGTTGGCGATTTCGAAGGGAGCTAATATGAGCGGCGCGGAATATTATCCGATGGCGCGAGCAATCAGCGGCGGTCTGGCTTCTAGCACCTTGTTGACCCTCTTAGTCTTGCCGACTTACTACCGGTTGGGCACGACTTGGGCGACAAATTTGAATCAAGGGCTGGATTCTTGGCGCCGTAAGAATAAAGCTGGGGCAATCGAGTCGATTTCATCCACGACGACCTAATAATGGAAACCGGTTGTGGATAAATGAGATTGCTAACCTAAAAAAACAGGGGTATACTTTTGGTTCAAGGAAGGGGGCGCCATGTGTGGCCTCCTTTTTTTACTCGCCTAGCTGGTTGGCTCACCAACCCATGTGTTGAAATCTTTGTTAGAGGTAGTTTTATGTACACAAATAATGCCATCGATCGAGTGGCTATTTTTATAGATGGGGAGAATATTCATTACAGTGCGAAACACTTGAATATGCGCTTGGACTATTTGAAACTTTGTCGCAGGTTGGCCGGTGATCGTCGTTTGATTCGATCTCATTTTTATACGGCGGTTAGCAACCAATCTGAAGGCAAAATCGATTTTATAAATTTTCTTAAACTCAATGGCTTTGCTGTGGTCACCAAAGAAATCAAGAGCTTCAATGATGGTGAAGGCAGTGCTCGCAATGTGCGTGGCAGCTTGGATATGGAAATGGCCATTGATGCGATGGAGATGTCGGGCCACGTTGATACGATTGTCTTGTGCACCGGCGACGGCGATTTTAAGCCTTTGGTCCATGCTTTGGGACGCAAAGGAGTGCACGTGGAAGTCTGCGCTTTGCGCGAGATGACAAGCACAGATTTGATCGCGGCTACCGATGTTTACATCGATTTGGCTACTCTTAAGGAAGATATTGCCTTGGCCGGTATGCCAACGCTGTTGCCCCGCGAAGTCAAGAATGAAGTGCCAGTCGCCAATGCCGAAGGGTTCAACTCATTCAAGGCGCAGGACACAAGCTTCGACTTCTAGAAGTAACGTTCTAGTTTGATGTGACGTTCTGGTTCATAGCAGATTGCACCTCGTTGTCATTGAGATAACGAGGTGCTTTTTTGTGGGTGGGGTTCTCTTTGGTGGGGTCTTGCAGTGGGTGCTAGGCGGTTCCCAGTTCGTGGGCGATGAGTTCGCGGTATTTCGTTTGAATCTGTTGGGTGACGCTTCCGGGGCGCCCATTGCCAACGGGTAATCCGTCTATAGAGACGACCGGCAGAACTTCGCGCACGCTGCTGACTACGAACACTTCGTCGGCTTTGGTCAAGTCCGTGCGGTGAATCTTCAGTTTGGCGACTTCTATTTTTTCATCAATTGAAATTCCCAATATCCGTTCGCGGGTTCGGCCTGCCAAGAAGGCACCTTCGTTGAGCGGAGTGTGTAATTTTCCGTTCACCACCAGAAATATATTGCTGACGGCGCCCTCGAGCAGGTGCCCTGCAGCGTCGCATAGCAGGGCTTCGGGGCAACCGGCTGCGGCTGCCTGGCGCAAGGCGGTAATCGTGGCCAACGAGTTGAGCGTTTTGAGTTTCGGGAAATTGCCGCGGGCAAAGGACCCGTCCATGCAGATCACAGGTATTCCATTTTTTTGCCAATCAGGCAGCTTGCTGGACACAGGTGCGAGGGTCATAACAACTGTGGTCTCTGGTCTATCGAGGGCGACCAAAGGTAGTGGGTTCTCGGGGTCGCCGCCGCGCGAAACGGTTATTCGTAAACGGCTGTCTGTCTGGTCCAATTTGTTGTGAGCGACGAGGTCGGCGATAATGCGGCGTAGATTTTCACAAGACATCGCAAAAGGGATTTGCATTTGGGCAGAATGATCTCGCAGACGAGAGTGGTGGGCCGCCAAGTCAAGGGGCAGGCCGCGGTAGAGTCGTAGTGTTGTGTAGATGCCGTCACCATACATGTAGCCGCCGTCAAAAACGCTGATCTTTGCTTCTGACGCGGGAAGAAAAACGCCATTGAGATAGATGTGCACTGATACTCCGCGGGGATAGGGTTCAGCCTGTTGAGGCCAGCGACACGAGAAGCCACCGCATTGTGCGATGGCTTCTATTGTATCAGATGAGCAGTCTGAGGAAACCTCAGATTTCAAGTCTGCAATTCCTAGGCTGTCGCGTGCAAGGCGGAATTGGCCAACTCCAGGCGGTCAATCTCTCGCCGCACTGATTCGTTCTGGTTGTCTTCGATCAGAATGGAGACGGCCGTATCTCGCGCTTTGCGCAGAGCGTCTCGGCTGTTTTTGCTCAGCAGGTCGAGCAGTTTATAACGCACGTCAAGGCTGGCGTGCGAGCTCAAAAAATCTTCGCAAATTGTTATGGCCTCGGCGGTGTTCCCATTGGCGCAGGCAACGTCGACCTGGTTCAGCAAAGCGTTGGCGTAGTTCGGCTTTTCTTGCAGTGCGCGAGTAAAATATTCGCTGGCTTCTGCGAGGCGGCCTTGCATGAAATCGGTGACGCCGAGGTTGTTGAGGGTGTCGGCGTCGTTGGGTGAAAGGACGAGCACGGCTTCGAAGTCTTCATGTGCACCGGTAAAGTCTTCCTGCGATGAGCGCACCACGCCTCGGTTGAAGAGGACGTTGGTATTGTCGGGTAAAATTGCGACGACGCGGCTGAAGCACGCTTCGGCTCGAGCGAAGTCACCAATGGAGGAGTATAGCGCACCAAGATTGTTGTGGCCTTCTGGTTGGTTAGGGAAAGATGAAATGACACTTTCAAATTTGGTCAAAGCGAGTGCCATATCGCCAGCATTGAGCGCGGCAGTGCCGGCAGAGACGAGTTTTACAAATTCAGCAGGAATTTGCGGAGTTTTGGGTCCAGAATCCATTGGGTTGACTCCTCGATAGGCGCGTGACGTAGGTACCGGGCGATGGCGTAGATATTTCTTGTTGGCACTCACGCAACCTTTGTGCCGTGCTTTAGGTGGATTTGGCCTTGTTTGCCGTAGTTAATCACCAAAATCTGGCCAAATACTGGGCGTTTGTAACATTGTTTGGTCCATATGCATCCGATTTATTGACAGACCCCTTGAGTATGCTAACTTTTGGCTAAATCCATCCGGCTTGGCTACTACTTGAGAGCTCTGGCCCTGGATTGATGTGCATGCGAGTCGTGTTGAATTTGATTGGCAGGGAGCCACCATGTTTGAACAGTTCATCCCTATCTTGTTAGTGTTGTTGGTGGCAGGGCTTTTTGCTGGCCTATTTTTGGGCATGAGCGCCTGGTTTGGTCCGTCGCGTCCGTCGGATGTGAAGAACTCGGTATACGAGTGCGGAATCCCAGTGCGCGGCACAACGCAAATCCGATTCTTTGTGCGTTTCTTTTTAGTGGCGCTTTTCTTCTTACTCTTCGATCTTGAAGCGGTATTTCTCTTTCCCTGGGTGATTATGTACAAGGGCATGCTGGATGCCGGTCACGGTTTGTTCGCTTTGGGTGAGATGGGCGCCTTCGTTTCGGTGCTCTTGGTTGGTTTTATCTACATCTGGAAGAAAGGTGGGCTCGAATGGCAATAGATCTAGAAAGCCCCAGCAATTTTATCACCACCCGTTTGCGTCAGGCCGTTAACTGGGGGAGAAAATATTCCCTTTGGCCATTGCCCTTTGGAGTGGCCTGTTGCGCAATCGAATTCATGAGTACGGTTTCGTCGTACAATGATATCAGTCGGTTTGGCGCCGAACTGGTGCGTTTTTCGCCGCGACAGTCAGACCTGATGATCATCGCCGGTACGATCAGTTACAAGCAAGCGCCGATCTTGAAAACGATTTACGAACAGATGGCCGAACCACGCTATGTTATTGCTATGGGCGCATGTGCGAGCAGTGGAGGCTTCTACAACAACTACAGCACCTTGCAAGGCGCTGATCACGTCATACCGGTAGACATTTATGTGGCCGGTTGCCCACCAACTCCTGAAAACTTGCTTTTTGCCCTGACCCAGATGCAAGACAAGGTCGAAAAAGAAGGCTTCAAAACCGCCGCTGAACGTCACGTTGATCGTGTCGAAGTTCAGCCTGGCGCCTAGGCATCGAGTTGTGAGTAACGCAAGAGTCATGAGGAAGGCAAGAGCATGAGCCAAAAGCTGGTTGAAATTCTCCAGCAGGAATTTGGAACGGACATCTTGTCGGTTGCCAGTCAACACGGCGACGAGACGGTAACCATTGACCGCGAAAATTTACGCGCCGTATTGGGCTATTTGCGCGACAAGCAAGGTTGCGAGCAGTTGTCTGATGTGGTGGGTGTGCACTATCCCGATCGTGATGCCGAGTTCGAAGTCATTTATATGATGCGTTCGTGGCAGAACAAATACCGGGTGCGGGTGCGGGTCAATGTGGGCGAAGATGAATCCATTCCCACGGTGTCGACATTGTACGCTAGCGCCAATTGGCATGAGCGCGAAGTGTGGGACATGTTCGGTGTGTCATTCAGCGAACATCCTGATTTGCGCCGCATTCTTTGCCATCATGAATTTGAGGGCCACCCGCTGCGCAAAGATTATCCCATTGAGCAGGGGCAAGAGTGCACGCGCCCGGAGAATTTGTTCAACGACGAAGACATTGTTCAGGCTGCCAAGCGCGCCAACAGTGTCGCCGCCGACGTTGAGGGGCCTTTTGATGAAGTGCATCCCAGCGATCTGCTGACGGTGAACATGGGACCAAGTCATCCGGCCATGCACGGTGCGTTGCGAGTGGAGTGTCTGCTCGACGGCGAAACAATTTTAGAGGCTAAGTCTGAAATCGGATACATCCACCGTTGTTTTGAAAAAGAAGCCGAAGATCATACCTGGGCGATGGTCATGCCCTATACCGATCGCTTGAATTACTGCTCGGCTATGCTGAACAACTCGATCTATGCCCTAGCTGTTGAGAAAATGTGCGGTGTTGAGGCCACTCCGCGGGCGAACGCTGTGCGCGTGATCGTGAGTGAATTGTCGCGCATCATTGATCACTTGGTATCTGTTTGTACCAATCTGGTGGATATTGGAGCGCTCACCAATTACTGGTACTTGTACAACGTGCGCGAAAGCATTTACGAATCGCTGGAAAAGTTGTGTGGATCGCGGTTGACGACGAACTACGCCCGTATTGGCGGCATGAGCCATGACCTGTACGACGGCTTTGCCGAGGAAATACGCCATAAACTGGATGGATTGGTTGAAGCCCACAAAGACGTTATGCAGATGGTGTCGCGCAATAGGATTTTTCTGGACCGCACGGTAGGCGTGGGCGTGATCAGCCAATCGGATGCGTTGAGTTTTGGCTATACGGGGCCGGCATTGCGCGCGACGGGCTTAGCATATGACTTGCGCAAAGACGCGCCATATTTTGGTTACGAGCAATACGAATTTGGGATCCCGACGGGTGAAGACGGCGATACCCACGATCGCATTATGTGCCGCTTGGCTGAGATGCTGCAAAGTCGGTCGATCATTTTGCAGGCCTTGGATACTTTGCCTGACGGGCCGATCAATATTGATGATCACACGGTGATTATCCCGCCCAAAGAGAAAGTGTACAACACCATCGAAGGTGCGATGAATCAGTTCAAGCTGGTTTATGAAGGCATTCAAGTGCCGGCTGGAGAAGGATACGGATTTGGCGAGGGCGCTAATGGCGAGCTGGGCTTTTTCTGTGTCTCTGATGGCACTGGCAAGGCTTACCGTATGAAAGTGCGCCCGCCGTGTTTTCCCATCTTCTCGTCGTATACGTCAATGATTGAAGGCCACATGATCGCCGATGCTATTGCCACGTTAGGCAGTTTGAACATTATTGCTGGCGAACTTGATCGCTAGCCTAGAGGACGGTAATTGATGAGTGAAACAACCTTCACCCTTTCGCCAACTGGTTTGGCGGCAATCGATTCTTTGATCGAGCGCTACCCGACCAAGGCCAGTGCCTTGATGCCCAGCATCTGGGTGGTCATGGATGAAGTGGGGTATGTGCCAAGCGGCGCGGTTGATTTGCTGACCGAGATACTAGGCGTGAGTCGGGCGCGAGTTTATGAATTGCTCTCGTTCTATACGATGTTTCGCACCGAACCTCAGGCCGATCACACTTTGCAAGTTTGCCATAATATCAGCTGCCACATTATGGGCGCTCGGCCTTTGATCGCGCATATTGAAAAGCGATTGGGCATTCGCATTGGTGAAACAACGCCCGACAATAAATTTGCACTTGAAGGCGTGGAATGTATCGGCGCCTGCGGTATGGGACCTTGCATGCAACTGGGCAAACACTTGTACGAAAATCTGACCAACGAACGTATGGATGAGATTATGGACAGTCTGCGCAAAGATGTCGTGCCTCGGGCCGACACCGAACGTCTGATGGTCAAGGGAGGCGAGTGAATTGAGTTTGGATCAATACAACATTCTCTCGTCGCGATTTGGACGTGATGATGGCCACAAGCTTTCGGTGTACGAAAGTGAAGGCGGCTATACGGCATTGAAGAAAGTGTTGTCGACGCTGAAGCCCGACGACGTGATCGATGTCGTCAAAGAATCTGGTTTGCGTGGGCGTGGTGGAGCCGGATTTCCTACGGGGATGAAGTGGGGCTTTGTGCCGAAGGATGCGGACCAGGTTTATTTCATGGTCAATGCAGATGAATCCGAGCCGGGCACATTTAAAGATCGCTATTTGATGGACTACGATCCCCACCAGACTATTGAAGGCACGATAATCAGTTGTTACGCGGTGAGGTCGAGTCTCGCGTTTATCTACATCCGCGGCGAATTCGGCTGGTTAGTGGACCGCGTGCAGACGGCCGTGGATGAAGCCTATGCGGCCGGGTACTTGGGCAAAAATATTTTAGGCAGCGGATTCGACTTGGAAGTGATCGTGCACAAGGGTGCTGGCGCTTATATCTGTGGCGAAGAGACGGGATTGATCAATTCTGTCGAAGGCCTGAAGGGCCAACCCAGTATCAAGCCGCCCTTCCCGGCGATTGAAGGATTTTTGAAGAAACCGACCGTCGTGAACAATGTCGAGTCGGTGGCAGCGGTGCCTTGGATCATTAACAATAGCGCGGCTGCATATAAGGCGTTTGGCTCGGAGAAATCCGCCGGCACAAAGCTCTTTTCAGTCAGTGGTCCGGTCAAAAATGAAGGGGTATATGAAATCCCTCTCGGTATGCCGTTCGCCGAATTTTTTAACGAGCACCTCGGTGGTATGGTCGAAGGCGAAAAGCTGAAAGCTGTGATCGTCGGTGGCAGTTCGGTGCCTGTTTTGACGGCCGAAGAGGCCATGAATGTTAATCTGGACTACGAGTCGCTCAGTGAAGTTGGCACATTTCTGGGCTCTGGTGGCATGATCATCATCCCTGAAAGCAGCGACATGGTCGAGTTGATCCAAGTGCTGATGCACTTCTACTTTGATGAAAGTTGTGGCCAGTGCACACCTTGTCGTGAAGGCACGGGTTGGTTGCATCAGATCATCAAGAAGATGCGTCGCGGTGAAG
>JBLIOK010000023.1:0-14713 GCA_047639735.1 Candidatus Krumholzibacteriia bacterium
TCCCTTCATTGGCAAAAATATTTCAACTGTTCCGGCTACACCAACCCCAGCCGGTTCCGGATCGTCGCCGCCGATCACCACATTGGTTTCTTCCATTTTTGCCAAGAGTGAAATCAACCCAGCAGCATCGGCCAAATAGGATTTCTTGGCCTCATCGGCTACTCTCAGTATCGCCTGCCCGCGCTTGCCTGGCTGCACACCCAACTCGTTGCGCAAATTCCTAACCACGCCAACGATTTCCTGAACTTCGGCAAACTTGGCCGCTTCGGCGACAAAGGGCAACGCTCCCTCAAATTTGGGGAACGAAGAAGTCATTAAAAAGCCTTCAGTAGCAGGCAACCAGTGCCATAATTCTTCGGTGATAAACGGCATGACCGGATGCATGAGCTTATAACTCACTCCCAAGGTCAGCACCGCAACTGAAAGCACAGGAGCTTGAGTCGACTCGTCTCGCATGCGCGGCTTAATCGCTTCCAGATACCAATCGCAAAAATCGTGGCGAAAGAAATTAAACACACCGTACGCGGCATCATTGAGACGACGCTTTTCCATGTTGGCGTCACAGTCCGAAATCATCGTATGCATTCGATTCAAGATCCAGCGATCAGACAATTCCAAATCGGCGTCAGCAATGGTAACGGGACAATCGCTGCCAAAAACCACCTGCCACATAACAGCAAAACTAGCGGCCGGGTTCTTCTCCCACTCGCCATCAGCAATGTGATCAGACAATTCGAGTGTGCGCGGAGCCGTCCCCACTTCGAGCTGACTCGGCAAGCCGGCTTCATCCCAGGCACCCAAAACTAATTTGCTGGCTTGGAAAATTTTGTTGGAAAAATTACGCCCAACTTCAAGGGTCGACTGATCAAAAAAGATATCTTGCCCGGTTGGCGTCAGCATCACCATGCTGCAGCGCAATGCATCGGCGCCGAACTTGTCCATCAATTCGATCGGGTCGGGACTATTGCCAAGTGACTTGCTCATCTTGCGGCCTTCTTCGTCACGAACAATGCCCGTAAACAACACCTCGCTAAATGGCTTCTCACCCAAGAATTTATAGCTGGCCATCACCATTCGGGCGACCCAAAAGAAGATGATATCTGCCGCGGTAACCAAAATGCTCGTGGGATGGTATTTTTTCAGGTCCTCGGACTGACCGGGCCAACCCAATGGCGAAAAAGTCCAAAGCCAACTTGAAAACCAGGTATCCAGAACATCTTCATCTTGAGTGAGTTCGGCAGCTCCGCATCCGAGACAAGCTTCTGGACGAGTCACACCATTTGTTTCATATTCGCACTCATCACAGTACCAAACCGGAATCCGGTGCCCCCACCACAATTGCCGACTAATGCACCAATCGCGAATATTGCTCATCCAATTGTTGTAAACACCAACCCAACGTTCTGGCGTCAAGGTGATGTCGCCTTCAGCCACGGCGGCGACTGCCGGATTGGCCAAACTTTCCATTTTCAGGAACCACTGTTTGCTCAAATAAGGTTCGATCACTTTTCCACAACGATCATGATGTCCCACTTGGTGAACATGCTTTTCGACCTTATCCAAGAGCCCCAGCTTCTCCAATTCATCGACCGCCGCTTTGCGGCATTCGTAACGATCCATCCCCTCGTATGGACCTGCCTGTTCATTCATCACCGCAGCAGGGGTCATGCAAACAATCTGTTCCAAATCATTGCGACGCCCCACCTCAAAATCATTGGGATCATGGGCCGGCGTAATTTTCACAAAGCCAGTGCCCTTTTCAGGATCAGCGTGGTGATCCCCAATGATCGGAATCGTGCGTTCGGTCAACGGCAAGCGAACATGTTGACCAATCAAATGCTTGCGCTTCGGGTCTTCTGGATGCACCGCAACCGCCACATCACCAAAGAGGGTTTCTGGCCGCGTTGTTGCCACCGTGACATGACCGGAACCGTCAACCAACTCATACCGCAAATGCCACATATGGCCTTCGACTTCGACGTGATCCACCTCGTCATCACTGATGGCTGTTAAGTCGTGAGGACACCAATTTACCAAATAAACGTCACGATATATAAGGCCTTCTTCTTTTAAGGTAATGAAAGCCTTGGCGACGGCCTCATTTCGCTCTTCGTCCATGGTAAAGGCTTCACGACTCCAATCGAGTGAACAACCGAGACGTTTGATCTGTTGGACAATGCGTTCACGTGAAGATTCTTTCCACTCCCATGCCTTTTCCAAGAATACCTCACGACCGGCCTCGCGCTTATCGATTCCCGCGGCGGCCATTTGCTTAGTCACCACTTGCTCAGTCGCAATACTCGCATGGTCCGTACCAGGCACCCACAGCGCAGGTTGCCCCCGCATTCGCGCCCAACGAATGAGCGTGTCTTGTACCGAATTTCCGAGACAATGCCCCATATGCAGGATTCCGGTAACATTTGGCGGAGGTAAAGTGATCACAAACGGCTCACCTTCCAACGATTCGTCCGGTGCGAAGAGGTTTTCCTCTTCCCAAGTCGCATACCATTTCTTCTCTACCGCATCTGGTGAGTATTGAGCGAGCTGCCTGATATCCGACAAAATTGTCTCCTGTAGCTAGGTTTCCCCGATGGGCCCGAGTTATGGTTTGTATCCTGAGGTGGAACGGCCAAATCTAACACTTAGAGAACGAACCGGCAATCATCGAGGCAAAGCCCCCAGATATTGGTTTGCTCAAATCGGTTATTATTGCCAAAGACCTGCAAATATGACAATTCAGCCACATAAAACGCTAAAATTCAAATATACTCTGTATAACCGCAGAAACCATGCCTCTAGTGCCAAAAAGAAGAAATAAGCCTAAAAAAAAGCTTTTCATTTGTAGAAGTTTCAGGTACGGTAAAGGCTGACATGAACGCTCGCCCGAGGTTTAGTCGCATTCGCTCGAGAAGTTAGTAGTCTTAATGCTCATTTTCTTTTCGAGTGAAAATTGTCAAATATGTTTTGGACGGGGGATAAGATGAAAAAATCACTGCTAATGTTGCTTATTGTTACACTCGCTTGTAGCAACGCCTTTGCCCAACTTGATCCTGATGATGATGGTATTGGGGTCTATTTCAACCCTTGTGCTTGCAATAATTGCATTTCATTTGATGCAGGATTACACACCGCATTTTTGGTCATCACTCATCCAACTAGCCCACAGGGTGTCGCTGGCTGGGAATGTAAAATGTGGCTGGAAGGCCCTGCTGTCATCACTGGTGTAGACTTGCAAGGGCAAGAAATTAACATCGGTACCGCCCCAGAATACGTGGTTGGTACAGTTGACCCACAAGTGAACCCATTTACGTATCCAGCAATTGTTGTTGCGGTTATAGACTTCTTCATCACGGATATCGGCAGCCCGGTGACTTTTTGGATCGATGGAATTCGTTTCCATTCGCTTTCAGATAAAGTACCAGCCTACTTGGATGGGTCTGATATTGAAATTATTAAGGAATTGCGCCAATCAACTGGCGGGCGTGACTTTCCTGTCGCAACAGTCAATGGTGACTGTGCGGTAGCAAATGAACAACAGACTTGGGGCGGCGTGAAGTCCTTGTTCCGTTAAGAGGGACGTTACCAAGGTGTAAGGCCTTGACCAACGGGCTAGACCGACGAATCAATATCTGAAATTAGGCAACTATAAAGTCCTGTTCAATGTCAAAGACTCCGCCAAAAAGAACCACCGTTTGCCCATTGAGCAAACGGTGGTTTTCTGTCATCTTTCCTTGCGCTTAGGTAACCTGTTATGACCGCAGCCTCTATCACCCAAAAAGGAATCCGGATGAAATTGAATTCAGCGCCATCAAAGAGAAACAAGTGCCTAACACTTTGCTTCCTCGTGACACTTATCGTGCTTTCATTGCCCGTAGCTGCTGATACAATATCTGTCCCTGGGAACTCCCCTTCTATCAAGGGAGCGATGATCAAAGCACGCGCCGGCGATATCATTTTGGTCTCCTGCGGGACATATAAAGAATACGATATCCTCGTCAAGCCAGGCGTCTCTCTATGGTCAGGAACACTGCAGCCTGACTGTGTGACGATCGACGCAGGTGGGCGAGGTCGATGCCTCGTATTATCCAGCGCCGATTCAACAACCAGCATTGTTGGTATCACGTTTGTCGGTGGTCGATCAATCGGCAGCGAAGATAACCAAGGCGGTGCCATTTTATGCGAAGACTCAGCTGCACGGTTCACACGATGTTCATTCCGCAATAACTCTGCAATCAGCGGCGGTGCCGTGGCTGTCATCGGCAGCCAGGGCCCACAATTCGAATCGTGCGATTTTACGGACAATGAAGCTCAAGTTGGTGGCGCCATTGTTTGGCGGGCCAGCTCTGGGGATTTCAGTAAATGCACTTTTGCCAGCAACAGTGCCGAGTCCAGCGGCGGCGCTATTGCGACTACGGCAGGACGACTAGATATATTCGACAGCCTTTTCAGCTCCAACGAATCCGGCAACTCTGGCGGTGCTGTATCGCTGACTGCGACTGAAAGCCAGATTGAAGATTCGATATTTTTTGCCAATCAAGGCGGAATAGCGGGCGGCGCCGTCGCCTCTGCCCAGTCCGAGGTCAGTTTCCGCCAATGCACCTTCCACGCTAACGACACTGACGGCCACGCCACAATTTTCAGCTCGCAAGATTCGAACCCTGTGTTCGACCATTGTCTCTTCACTGGCAGCGCAAATCCGATGTTCACCGGTGACAGCAGCGCGTACCTGATCACCAGGACAAACATCTTGCCACTCGACGGAGAACCCTGGCCGGCCATCATTTCGGAACTGGCAGGCACTGCTGGTAATCTTGCTCTGGACCCGCTTTTCTGCGCTCCGGAAACTGGCGATCTGCACTTGCGAGACAACAGTCCCTGCCTCCCATCCAGCAACAGTCAACAAATCGGCGCCTTGACGAAAGGATGCGGTGCTCATTTTCCCTAGAGTATGTTAAGATTCCCAAGTTCCGCCGAGCCAGAGACAGCTCAGCCGCAACTGTTGGGACAGCATGAATAACCTGTCAGATTATCGCGAATCCCCCTTCGAGAAAACCACGCGGTGGTTGTGTCTTTTTCTGCTCGCCCCCATGCTTCTGGGTTTGACATTACCCGTTGCTCTGCAAATCGCAACCAAGCCCGACTATGGCTTTCAGATGCACCGGATGCTTGTCGTATCGGTTGCAGCAAGCGGACCTGGCAGCCAAGCCGGCGTCCTGGTTGGCGAGCGCATCTTGGCTATCGACGGAGTGCCCACCAACCGACCACACGAATTTTATGCCGCTCTCGCGCGAACTCGACCTCACGAACCCTATGCCATCAGCTTTCGAAGCACCACCGGTGAAGTGATCTTGCGCAGCATTCCACCTACCGCCGCACATCCTAGCGTTATGATCCAAAGCTATAGCTTATGGGTTGTGGGCCTCAGCTTTCTGCTCATTGGCTGGTGGGTCCTCTTGCGACGGTATGACCCAGTGGCGCGCAACTTTTGTTTCGTCTGTCTAATTTTTTCTTTTTTCCTCATGGATATTCCCGATCACGGCAACACGCAATACATGCTGGTCAAGGATCACTTGCGCACTTTGTTACAGTTGCTACTGCCGGCCTTTTTCCTACGGTTCTTTTTGCAGTTCCCCAACACAAAACGCCGCGGTGGCGGCGCACTCTATCAATACCGAAGGTTACTGATACCGGCCTGGGCCCTCTTCTTACTCATCGTAGGATTGGAGATCATGCGGCGAGCCCAACCAGGCAGCGATGCGGAATCAATTTTGGAAAACCTCGCGATCATTTATGCACTTGGCTACTTCATCAGTGGATTGGTGATTTTTGGCCGGCGGGTGTTGCGGCGCAATCGCCCTATTCAACAAACCAAACTCAGAGTCGTTTTGATAGGGCTCGTTGGCGGATTAATTCCATTTTTTACGGCGATGGTTATTGGAAATTTTCTGCCAGGTACACCATTGCCCTACTGGCAATATTTAGCGCTATCACTGCTGCTCGTCCCGGTGAGTTTCGGCTTGGCCATCATGCGCTACGGTGCGCTGGACACCGGTTTTGTGGTGCGTATCAGTCTCATCTACAGCCTACTCACAGTCTTGGTATTCATGGGGTACTTCATCATCGTAGGGCTGGTTGGAAGTTTCTTGGCCTCTGTCTTCTCAGCTGATACCTGGCCCATCGCTGTGCTCATCGCCGCCGGAAGTGGCTTGGTCATTATGCCATTGCGCAACCGGGTCCAGATCTGGATCGACCACGCTTTTTACCCTGAGCGACGAGCCAACCGACAAGCCATTGTTCAACTTTCGGAAGAGCTTTCGGGTTTGATCGAACCGGATGCTGTCGTCAAAACTATTGAAGAAAAACTCTGCAAACTCTATCAGCCCGAAAATTTCGCACTTTTCTTGCCTGTGAAGCACCCGAATAAAGGCTATCATGCAAGACTGAACCAACAAAACACAGGCCAACCAGATCTTCTACCTAGCCCAAATACGCCACCAATATCTTCGGTCGTTTTCCTCGCTCACAAGAGCAGTCTTGCCCATCTCCTGAATCGACTCCGCCGGCCTCTGTTTCGTGAAGAAATTGAAGATCAAATATTAGCCACGGACACCGATTCTGATTCATTACAAATCCTCACGCAACTCGACGTTGCCCTCTTGGTGCCATTGATCACCGGGGACCGCTTGCTAGGGTTTATGGCTTTTGGACCAAAATCTAGCGGCGAAATTTACAGTCAAGATGACTTAGCCAATTTACGAGCCCTCGCCATACAGGCAGCCTCGCAAGTCGAAAGTCGCCAGTTGTATCAAGCGAGCTTGGCTCGTAAACGATTAGAAACCGAACTTGAAGTGGCCCGTGACATTCAGTCCAACCTTCTGCCAGATGCCGCCCTGGCTACCGGACAGTTTGCCATAAGCGGGCGCAACGAACCTTGTCTACAGGTTGGTGGCGACTACTTTGATTACTTCATGCTCGACAACGGAGACCTTTGCTTTGCGATCGCCGATGTCTCTGGCAAAGGGATACCGGCCGCCTTGATGATGACTTCGGTTCGCGTCGCTTTTCGCCAAGAAGCCACACCCGAAGTGAATCCCGAAGAATTGATCTCAAATTTGAATCAAGTGGTCAACGCCCTCGGTAGCCGAGGCCACTTCATATGCTTCTTTTGCGGAATTTGGCGACCATCGACCGGAGTATTGCGCTTCTGTAACGCAGGCATGGAGCCGCCTGTGCTCTTTCGCAGCGCTGATCAATATCGCCAATCGCTGCGCAAAGGCGGCCCCGTACTTGGGGTGGACAAGACGGCCCGCTACCGTTCTGGCGCTATCGGGCTCTCACCCGGTGACCGCATTTTTCTCTATACAGACGGCCTGACCGAGGAACAAAACGACGCCGGGGAATTCTTCGATTGCCCCCGGTTGCTTGATTTGGTCCAAAAACACCTCATCGACACCCCAGATACCCTCCTGAGCAAGGTATTCAGTCAGGTAAATGATTTTGGAGCCCCTAAAAGGTCCGACGATCGGACTGCTATATTGTTGCAAATAAATAGCTTATAATTTTTTCTGCCATTCGGGCCCATTCTTGCTCAACTCCCACCAGAGATCGCCGATCACCGAGGATTTTCCCGTTGTGAGATTTCTCACTCAAGAAAGCCCCCTGAACGCCGAACTCTTGGAAGTAACAAGGCACTATGACCCATGTCAGGAAAGGGGGAGGACGAATGACACCAGAAACATATTTACTCGCTGGCTTAGCTCTTATTGATCTCTTTTGGTGGTTGAGAAAATGATCGTGTCGCTTTAGCCCCTGACTGCTGGCATCGCCGCGGTCAGGGGTGTTTTTTTGTCCACTGCCCAAGCCCGCCTATTTAGACGCCATGAAAGTTCCGCGCGATCAGAAACCCGAACCACACAGCCACCAGGCCCAAAACCAGATTGGCCAAAATATTGAGCGCAGCAGTTTGGGTCGCACCACTTTGTAAAAAGCGCAGGGTTTCGTAGCCAAAAGTACTGAAGGTAGTGAATGCTCCGAGGAACCCGACCGCAACCAAAAGGCGTACGGGATAGCTGACAATCTCGGTCCCACGTTCAAGTTCCAGCAGAAAACCCAATGCGAAACAGCCGGTCACATTGACAATGAGGGTGCCGAAAGCGAATTCAGCACCCCAATAACGTTCGGCCAAAATAGCGACTCCGAACCGCGCCATGGCACCTAAGCCACCTGCCAAGCCAACCAATAGCAATGATTGCACGACTGATGCTCCCGCTTAAAAAATTTAGAGGCTAGGGTTGATCGCTGCCACAACCGCTTTTTCATAGGTCATTTTGTCCAACCCGCCAACCCAACGGTTTCTGATAATACCATCTGAGTCGATAAGAAAAGTGGTCGGTAGACTTTGAATACCACCAAAATCTTGCAAGATCGAACTGGACTCGTCTAATATAACCATTTCAAATGTGAGGTTATTTTTGGCCACGTAACTCTCCACTTTGGCCTGGCCTTCACGACCATAGGCGACGCCGATGACCACCAAATCATCTCCATAGGTCACGCTCAGTTCCTGCAAATGCGGCATTGCTCGGCGGCAAGGCGGGCACCAAGTGTCCCAAAAATCTACCAATACAGTTTTGCCTTCAAAATCACTCAAACTGAGTTTATTACCGTTCAAACGATCCAAGGTAAAATCAGGTGCGGTATCACCAACATCACTGCCAACGGCCACATGAGGTCCTTTAGTGTCCTCTTGGCTCGATCCGGCAGCCATCGATGCATTGTCATCAGAACTGCAGCCTGAAAGACTGAAAACCATCACAGCAAGCGACAAGGCGATGACAAGACTAAACTTCGGCGCCAAGGCGGCGTTCAATCGGAGCATTATGAAACCTTTCAATATCAAGTGATCATCTTCCCTAAGGGTGGTCATCGTTGCATATAAGATGGCGCCACAAATTAGGAAAATCCTTAACACACCAAATGTCGTACAAATAGTCGCTTTTGGCAATAGGGAGCTCAACAAGCGGCGACTTGATTAATCTCAGGGGAACTCGTCCTTGTGGATTGCATATAAATTCGTATAGTAAAACCCGCTACTAACAGGTGATCCCTCTGACTCGAAAGTTCGCATGATGACACCCCACATTCGGAAGCTCTTGATACAAACACTGGTATTGACCTTTGTCCTCGTTGGGCAATCCCACGCCGCCCCCATCGCGCTGGATGTTTCCGTCAGAGATGACCTGGCGGTTATCGGCCAAGACCTGATCATTGATCTGGTGGTCAAGGCCTCCGATGGTGTCAAGATCACTGCTGATCAATTGACCGTGAATGTTTCCGTCGACGGCGGGCAATCGTTCTTTGGTTCAGCCTATCCCCTGCGCCTATCGTCCGGTTTCCAAGGCAACGCATTTGAATGGGCAGCGCCGATTGGGGCTGAGCAAACACCCGCCGATTATACATTGAAAATTGACATTAGCTACCTCGGTGGAGATGGCGCCGCAGAAAACGCTTCATGGAGCGGACCCGTTAATGTTGATTTTGGTGATGACTGGTCCGCTGATAAAATCGCTAATTATCTGGATGACCGTGGGCTCTTTCTCTTTCTCTTGGTTGTATTCGGCTTTGGTCTCTTGATGAGCTTGTCGCCATGTATCTACCCCATGATCCCAATCACGTTGGCGGTCATCGGCGGGCAAAGCCAAGAAAAAGGCACTGCTCACGGGCTGGTCATGAGCATCACTTATGTCATCGGCATGGCCTTTGTCTATGCCATCATGGGTGCGCTCAGCGCCACCGTTTTTAGCGGGATCACGGCATTCATGCAAAGCCCCGTAGTCTTGATACCAATTGCAATACTTCTACTCACCTTGTCTTTCGGGATGTTCGGGGCCTTCGAGATGCAAGCCCCAGCATTCCTGCGTGACCGATTGCAAGGACCCAGCGGTGGCAACAAGGGCGGCTTGATCGGTGTGTTCGCCATGGGCCTGGTTGCTGGCTTGGTCGCCTCACCCTGTGTCGGACCATTTTTAGCAGCGTTGCTGGTTTGGGTAGCCACGACAGGCAACTGGTTCTTAGGCTTCATCACTCTGTTCACCTTTGGCATGGGAATGGGAATGATTTTGATTGCCGTTGGCACGTTCCCCGCTGTGGTTGGCTCGATGCCTCAAAGCGGTGGCTGGATGGAATCAGTCAAAAAAGGTATGGGCCTTTTGCTGGTTGCTATGGCCTTCTATTTTGTGCGTCCCGGCAGTGTTTTGCCGGCCCACATTTTCTATCCATTGGTAGGTGTCACCACGATCCTCGTAGCTGTCTTTATGGGCGCCTTTGAGAAAGTTCAGCCAGAGGGCGGCTGGTGGGCTAAGGCGAGCAAGGGTTTGGGGTTGGCCGCATTTGTTGCCGGGCTCTACCTCTTGCTGGGATCATTTCTGCAATACGGATTTTTAATGCCTTCACCACTTGAGGGACGTCAGATGGTGCCACAATTGGCATCAATTTCAGCGCAACCATCGACAAGTGTTGCGACCAATACAGCTATCGCAACCGCACAGCCCCTACCGGAAAAAGTCGAATGGACCAAAATCCATACGGGTGAAAACGTGCAAGCGTTCCTCGATGAACAGCGCGCCACAGCGAAGGCTGCCGGCCAACCCATCATGATCGACTTTTGGGCCAGCTGGTGTGTCTATTGCAAGAAGCTTGACAAGATGGTCTGGAACCAAGCAACGGTTGTCGCCGAATCCCAACGATTTATCCGCATCAAGATTGACGCCACTGTGGCTGACGATGCGGAAATGGAGAAGATCAAGGAAGAGATGCAAGTCCCCGGTTTGCCTCGTGTGATATTCATCGACAGTCGTGGTGAGATATTGCACGGCCGATCCTCAGGATTTTTGCCGGCCGAAGAAATGCTGACAGTGATGAAAAGCATTCGTTAGAATTTTCCTAAAAACAAAAATCGCCGTATCTCTTTTTACAGAGACACGGCGATTTCTTTGATAATAATCTATTGGAAACGAACCTCTGACTGATGCCCCACATCAAAGGCTTTGACCGGCCCACCACCAGGGTTCTCAGTGATCACCTCTGGGATGCCATCTCCATCAATATCCATCAACTCGATTTTTGCGAAGAACGACTCGCCCTCCCACTCCACATCTCCGGTAAAGCTATCGAGCACCTTACCCGTGTTCAGCACGATTTCAATGCGGCTATCTCCGTCAACATCCGCGCAGCGAATCTGTGTCGCTTCGTAATCAAATGAACTGGTGAATTGCTTATTGAAATTTGTGCCATCAATGTACACAACCCGGTTATCAGCGACCATGACGATCTCGCTGGCTGGGTCCTCGTCCATATTTGCGATCGTAAAGCAGCTGATTGTTTGGTATTCGCCCGAGAGTGACTCCCATAGCAAATCGTACCCGTCCATGCTCCAAGCGTATAGCTTACCGGTTGTGGTTCGGCAGACGAACGAATCTTCCAAGGAGTCACCGTCCAGATCGGCAGCAAGCACTTCCTCTGGAACACCGCTGAGCTGATTACTTTTCCAAACACGCTTACTCCCGTTGCTATCAACCTTGATCACCTGAACTGTACCCCAACGCTCGGCAAACGCAAAAAACATCCCATTTTGCCCGTGGAGCGGTTCAAATTTCGCCATGTGGCCTAAGCGGTCAGCGACCCAGCTCAATTTTCGATACTGAGCATAAGAAAGTTCCTCTTGGGCAACAACCTGTGCGGAGACGAAGCCACCGACGATCGCTGCCAGCGAGAGCATAGCGGTATAGCGCAGAAATCGGATCAACATTTTGACGCACCTCAATGTGGGACGGAGCAAGATTTAGTAGGGGTTACTTATAATTATACGGGATATCGCTCTGCAGGTCATGCAAAAGTGCCGCTTCATTCTCACCAAGGCAGAGGAAGTCCCAATGCCCCACTGATGGTAAAGGTAGTGGCCGAGACATCGTTATAGCTAAAATTTCGAAACTGGAATCGTGCTACAAACATGACATTTGGCTTAAAAGACCACTCTTGGCCCGCTTCTATCAGCCATGACCAGTATCGTGAGTCTGCGTTGCCTTCTTCAGTGATCACTCTCACATCGCTAGCTCCGAACCCAAACCCCAAAAAGGGCAAGACCTCTGTCTTCTCATCACCACGGTCGTCAAAGTAGTGCCGAAAGACCAAGTCACTAGAAAGAATTCGGCTTTCGCTAGTAAGGTGCTGATAGTCCAATTGCAAGACCATCCCAGTGTTGATGCGATCCAAGAAACTCAAAAAATTGCCAGCCGCTTTCGGCCTAAAAATGATAGATCCGCCATAGTTCAACTGGAACTGATCGTACTGTAAACTGCCACCAAAACCCAGGTGCCCGGTTATAAAGATGGGCGCATCAAATGACGACGTATGCAAGTTGCTCGGTGGGGGCTCGAGCCTTGGGTTTCGGGCGCGCGTTGGCACATCCGATTCTGATTCATCATCCCCTTGAACTTGAAGACCTGCAGCAGTCGCTGCATACGCACGAGACCAGAAACACAGCAGGAGCAGAGCCAGTACGACAGCAACAAAGCACTGGCGATGGTGCCTTTTTTCCAAATTGAGTGGGGTCAGTATTTTCTGCAAAATGATTCCGAACTCTGTTTGAGAGACCTGTGCCGACACGAAATTGATCCATTGGAAATCAATAGTGCAAAGTTGGTGCCAGCTATGGCAGACCGGTGCCCGCTTTACGCCTTGTGCCCCAATATGTTATGCTCACCAAAAATCGAGTCTCAATAACCGCTTTCGATGTGGACCAATATCTCGTAACGTGTGATCGGTATCCTTCCACAACAAAACTGGTGAATAATGACTGCGCAGAGACCCGATTCTATGACCAACTCATCTTCGCCGATTCCTCCGGATAGGTACCACACAATTGGTGGCATTGCCGAGGCCGAAATTAAAATACAACGCTCGCGATTTATTGGGCTAGCTGGCCATGCGTCAGACGAAAAATCTGCTCGCGAATTCATTGCCGCAGCAGCCAAAAAATATCACGACAGTCGCCACGTCTGCTTTGGTTGGCGACTTGGCACACCGCCGCAGGAGAGAGAAAACCGCAGCGATGATGGCGAGCCATCCGGCACCGCCGGCGAACCCATCTTGACTGAAATTCGCAAACGCCAACTCTCGGAACTTGTCGTTGTGGTCGTGCGTTATTTTGGCGGGATCAAACTGGGCACAGGTGGCTTGGCCCGCGCGTATGGTCAAGGCGCTCAATTGGCGTTGCAGGAGGCGGTCGTTCGTGAAGTCTTGCAAGGGATTGATTTTGCGCTGTGCTTTCCATACGCTCTTCAAAAAACGATCCGCCATTTGATTGCACAGAATGACGGAAAGATCGTTACCGAAGAATATGGCGCTGATGTGCACTGGCAGATTTGGTTGCCACATTCCCAATGCGCGCCCTTCCAGGCCAGATTGACCGAAGCAACATCAGGCGATATTCAGCTTGAACCCAAGAACCCCACCTAAAACAACCAACTTAAAAAAGCGAGGGCATCGGTGTTACCGATACCCTCGTCTTTTGTCGTCCACTATCTGAATGAGAGCAATCTCACTATCTGTTTTGGTCCTCGTTCGCAAAAGCGACCAAAGCTAGCTCAGATCTGCGCCTCTTCTGAATAGTCGTGCATATACTTGAACGTCTTGCTCGAGCGAATTTTATCAAATGCTTCTTCTTTGATTTGCCGGATACGTTCACGGGTTAAGCCCATGATCTGGCCAATCTCTTCCAAAGTCATTTCTTCATCACTACCCAAGCCGTAGTACAGCTTCAAAACTTTAGCTTCACGAGTTTTCAAATCACCCAACATGCGGCCGATGCTGGAATTCAAATCATCGTCCATCACCTTGTTATCAGGACCATCGCTGGTCGTGTCTTCCAGGAAGTCCAGGTAGGTGCTGTCTTCATCGTTTCCGACAAAGTCATCGAGGAAGAAGTTGTCTTGCATAAGAGGCAAGGTGTCCTTCACTTCGTCGACTGACAGCCCCAACACTTTGGCGATTTCTTCGGCCTCAGGCTTGCGGCGCAACTTTTGTTGCAATTCGCCACTTGCCTTCTTGATTTGATTCAGAACTCGCGCGCGATTCAATGGCATGCGCACAATTTTACTGTGGTTTGCCAAGGCCGCCAAAATCGATTGGCGAATCCACCACACTGCGTACGAAATGAATTTGAACCCACGAGTTTCATCAAATCGCTGAGCCGCTTTCAAGAGGCCCAAATTGCCTTCATTGATCAAATCTTCCAAAGGCACACCGTAGTGGGCGTATTCTTTGGCGATTGAGACCACGAAACGCAGATTCGCTTTGACCAATTTGTGCAAGCTCACGCTATCGTTCGCATGAATTCCACGGGCCAATTCACATTCTTCAGCCCGGGTCAATAAGCTGTAAGCCTTCACTTCTTGGAAATACAAGTCCAAGTTGCTCATCAATTGAGCAGCGGGAGCCGAAACATCCGTCTTGCCCTTGGCGCGGCCTTTAGCTGCCTTGCTTTTGCTACTCGCCTTTGCCTTTGAACTGGCCTTAATTTTGGTCTTGGCGGCCTTCGTCGCCTTGGCAGTGCCTTTGCCTTTAGCCGTCACTTTACTCTTGGCGGCGGTTTTTGCTTTTGCAGTAGATTTCGTTGAGGCTTTTGCCTTCGCAGTTGCCTTCGCAGTTGCCTTCG
>JBLIOK010000024.1:0-13884 GCA_047639735.1 Candidatus Krumholzibacteriia bacterium
CCAGGGGCAGGTGCTCGCTACAAATCGTACAGTTTTTAACTTCTTTTATTAAGGCCAGATATGAAGCCATTTGCCGAATCCCTTTGAGGAAGCAGGGGCCTATCGGAAAGCAGGAATCCCTGTGATTTCGGCGCCTACAATCAATGTGTGAATGTCATGCGTGCCTTCATAGGTGATTACCGATTCCAGGTTAGCCATATGCCGGCCCGGTGAAAACTCGTCGGTGATCCCAGCGGCACCTAAGATGTCTCGAGCCGTACGTGCGCATTCAAGCGCCATGGCCACGTTGTTGCGCTTAGCTAATGAAACGATGGGCGTTGGATTGATTTTGTCATCCTTCAAACGCCCCATCTGCAAACACAATCCCTGCGCTTTGGTAATTTCAGTGAGCATGTTTACCAGCTTCTGCTGCACCAACTGAAACGACGCAATGGGCTTGCCAAACTGCTCGCGTTCGCCAGCATATTTGAGCGCCGTTTCATAACAATCTGTCGCCGCGCCAATCACTCCCCACGCAATACCGTACCTGGCCTGATTCAAACAATTCAGCGGCGCTTTTAAGCCTTTGGCCTCGGGCAAGCGATTGGCTTCTGGTACGCGCACGTCGTCGAAGACCAGCTCACCAGTGTCGCTGGCACGCAGACTGTATTTGCCGTGAATGGTATTGGTGCTGAACCCTTTCATACCGCGTTCGACGAGAAATCCCGTAACGCCGGCTTCGGTGCGCGCCCAAACCACGGCCACGTCGGCCAGGTTAGCGTTGGTGATCCACAACTTGCTGCCGTTGAGAATCCAATCGTCACCGTCGCGCTTGGCGTTGGTTTCCATGCCGCCGGGGTCCGAGCCGTGATTGGCTTCGGTAAGACCAAAAGCGCCTATCTTTGTGCCAGCGGCAAGTTCGGGTAACCAGCGCTGCTTTTGTTCCTCGCTGCCGTAGGTGGCAATAGGCCACATCACGAGACTACCTTGCACCGAGCAAAAACTGCGCAGGCCACTATCGCCGCGCTCGAGTTCTTGGCAGATGAGGCCATAAGTGGTGCCGCTCATTCCTGGGCAACCTGGGCCTTCAATGTTGGAACCCAGCAAGCCCAAGGCACCGAGCTCGGGGATCAAATCAAGGGGAAAGGTGCCAGCCTTGAAATGTTCGCGCACAACGGGTAGGAATTTTTGGTCAACAAAATTACGCACCGTGTCGCGGACACTGCGTTCCTCATCACTGAGGTTACGTGAGAACTGGTAAAAGTCAGTGGTGGCAGAGGGAGACATTTTTAGGGCGCCTTGTTGAGGTGATCTGATAATGGGTTATTAACTGACTAGTCGTTTTTTTCGTCGCCAAAAAGGTGATGCAGGGCTTTCAGATCTCGCTCACGTTCTTCACGGCTTTGCGCCGATTTCAAAGTGGAAACCGACCGGCCCAAAACTTTCTTGATGAACTGTTGCAAACTTCGGTCTACGGCCTCAGCGGTTGCGTCATTTTCGCGCTTTCGCACATAACCAACTTGCGAGTCCTTCAGGTTTTCGAGATAGGCGCGGAACTCGGCGACCGTTGGACGCAGATCCACATCATCGAGCCATTTTTGTAAAATGGCTATCTCTTCGCCGATAATTTGCATGGCGTGGGGCACCTGACCGCGCCGCGATTCCATATTACCGGCGATGATTTCATCCAAATCGTCGAGGCCAAACAAAAACACGCCGTTGATATCGCCCACTGCCGGTTGGATGTCGCGTGGAACAGCGATATCCAACATGAACAGTGGTTTGCCCTTACGTTCAACCACCGCTTTTTCGACCATGTCTACGGTGATGACGGGTTCGGTGGCGCCGGTTGTGCTGAGGATCACATCGGAATTGGCCAAGGCACTCACCAATTCTTCCCAAGGGCGAACCGTAATCTGGTCATCGTGAAGGACATGATCCTTGCTCACGTTGAGTCCATCTTGACGGGCGGTGCTGCCCATGCCGGCTTCTTTTTCTGCGGTTAATGTCCGCGCCAATTCCTGCGCCTTTTCAGGGCTGCGGTTGACGATGGTCAACTGGCCAATATTGTGCTGCAGAAAATGACGAGCGGCTAAGGAGCCGGTTTCGCCGGCCCCGACCAAAGTGGCTTTTTGCAGGCTCAACTTGTCGAAAAACTTGCGCGCCAGTTCCACGGCGGCATACGCCACACTCACTGCGCCATCGGATATTTGGGTCTCGCTGCGCACGCGCTTACCGGCCCGAAAGGCGCCATGAAAGGCCCGTAATAGTCCTGGCCCAAGTTCGTGGTGTTCGCGCGCTAGACGGTAGGCGTCTTTAAGTTGGCTGCTAATCTGTGGCTCACCGATCATCATGCTCTCCAGGCCAGACGCAACCCGGAACAAGTGTTCGATCGCGGCTTGTCCATCGAGGCTGACAGTGTGCTCTCCTAAAAATATCGACGGGTCCAAGCCAACTGAATTCAGCGAATTGCGGAATATGTCGTCCGCGTCTTGACCGGCTTTAATCTCGACGTAGATTTCGGTGCGATTACAGGTAGAAAGAGGCAACACCGAAAGGCATCCGCCGTCGCTGTTGATCCCGCACATATCTTCCATCAAGGCAATCGCTTGAGGCGGTTCTAAATGCGCGAGTTCGCGAATCTCAACCGGTGCCAAATGGTGATTGATACTGCGCACGTGAAGCGTAGTCAGGTGGGTCACGAACCACCGCCTGATGGTTCGACAATGGTGGTCGGTTGGAATTTGTGAAAACTTGGGGCGTAATGGTTGAGAAGGCCCATTGCCAGCACCAAACACAAATAGGCGATAGCCGTCAGCGTCACCATGCGGCGTCCGCGCCAATCCAGAAAGCGATAGCCGACCAAGATGACGGCAAAGGCCGCAAACACAATCCACGAGACCAAGATTTTGGGGTCGTAAGGGCTCAAACTCGTAGCCAGTTCAGGCGCGAGTATGTGGGCCAAGTTGTACATCCACAAATGGCCCAAACTGAGGCCAACAAAAAGCATTGGCGCGCCGATTTCAACGGCGCCGATGCTCATCCGTTCTAGCCCATCAAGCGAGGGCAATCGTCGAAAGAGCAATCCGAAGCGGCGTCGATTGAGCTGGCGGGCGAGAATCAAATAGAGCACCGCGTAGAGAAAACTTAGGCTCAGCGCGGTATAGGCAATGAGGATGAAAAGAGCGTGACCAGCAAACCCTGGATCAGACAAATAGGGATTCACCTCGGGCACAGGCGAAGTCAGCAGATCGGCCAAAAGTTTGCAGACGAAAGCCATGCCGGTAATGAGAAAGCCAGTGTGTTTGTTGACTTGCCGCATCTCGATCAAGAGGTAGGTGACCAACAAGGCGAGGGCCAGAAGTCCTAAAAATTCTAACGTGCCGCCCATGGGAAGACGTTTCAACTCGAGGCCCAAGTGCACCATGGCTGCCGTGTCGAGCACCACAGCAGCAAGGGCAAAACGTGTTGACCACTTGTGAGCGAAAAGGCTGTCCGTGATGAAGAGCCGCATATAGCAGGCCCAGACGATCAAATATACCGGTGTCATCAGGTTCATGTGCAATGTGTGCAACAATTCCATCAAGTGACCTCCGCGGCTTGGCTCTTTCGCGCGTTCAGGTTGGCAATGACTTCAGCGGCGACCTTTTCCGCATCTTTCACACAAGCGTTGACCGCAATGCCGCGGTACGAACTGCCCGTGAAAAACAACCCTGGCCATTGACCGCGCATGCTGTCGATGGCCTTCATTCGCGCCAGATGCCCTGGCGTGTATTGGGCAATGGCCTTTTCGTGCCGGATCACCTTAACGATGGTCGGCTCGCCACTCAGTTGCAAGAGGGGCCGGATTTCATCAAGGGCGAGTTTGGTGAGGCTTTCGTCGTCCATTTCCATCACTGCCGGATCGGTGGCGCCGCCGGCCATAGCACGAATCAGAACCTGATCCTGTGGTGCACGTCCCGGGAAAATACTACTGGTCCAAAGCATTCCCAACAAGCGCCGTTTCTCCTTGCTGGGCACCAGCATCCCAAACCCGTCGAGGTTGTGTCCTACGTTGGCGCGGGGAAATCCGAGGGCGATGACGGCCATGGGGGCGAAAGGGATTTCAGCCAGAGTAGAAGCCAACACTTGGTCAAGATCGGCGATTTGTTTTGCTGCGGCATGAGCGGGCGCTGCCGCGACAACGGCGGAAAAGGGGCCGTGTTTGCTTTCGGTCGTGGTGACAAACCAGCCTTCTTCGGTGTGCGTGACGGACTGGGTGCTTGCCCCGGTTTGCAGCGAAACCGAAGGGTCCTGTTCCAATTCGTTTTTCAGCGCCAAAACCAACCGGGCCATGCCCCCTTCAAAGGTGTGCAGGACTCCCGTTGGGCTGCCGTCGCCTTTGCGTTTCTTGATCAAGGCTTTGAACAGGCCGCCAAATTCCTGTTCCATTTCAACCATGCGGGGAAAGGCTGCGGCCAAACTCAAGTTTTCGGCGTCGCCGCCGCTGATGCCTTTGACCATGGGGTCGAGCATCGTCTCGGTAAACGCTTTGCCCAAGCGGCGCCGGCCGAACGCGGCCACCGTTTCATCGCCGGCAGGGATGTCAGCCGCTTTTCCTAAGCCCGCGCGACGCGGAACAAAAAACTCGCCTGCGATGCGGAGCTTCGCGGTCATGGGGAGCATTTTAGATTTTAAAAAGGCGGGTGGAGAGGTGGGGATTGGAACCATTTCTCCGTTCACCATCAGAAAGCGCTTCTTGGCCGACTCATTGCTCGGCGTAACGGCGTCATCGAGTTTCAAGCGCTCGATGAGTCGCGCCATCGCCGGTTCGTTATCGAGATATCCGTTGGGGCCATACTCGATCTGCCAGCCGTTTTCGGCTTGGGTGCGCAAGTTGCCGCCGCAGGTTGGATCTTTTTCGAAGAGAGTGACTTCGAGGTCACTGTCGCTATCTCGCAAATTGAGAGCGGTGGCCAGGCCAGCCACGCCGCCGCCGATGATCGCCACACCTTCGGTGGGCAGTCCAGTTAGGTCAGGCGTCGCCAACGAGCGCACCTTCTTTCGCTGCGAAGGCTTTGGATGTCACCAGGTGAGCCAAGTCGCGCAGCCAGCCTTCATTTTGATTGAGCGCGGCGCCCCGTTGGAAGTCAGTTATTCCTGCTTCATCGGCGATTTCGCGCAGTTCGATGTCCAATTCCAAGTTGGTTTCGATGTGTTCGCAAGTGAAGCTGACCGGCTGAAGGCACAAGTTGTGCACGCCAAGGCCTCCGAGTCTTTCGGTTTCGATCACCGCTTCAGGGCCAAGCCAAGTGATCGGTCCAACTTTGCTTTGGTAGGCGAGATGGGGCTCTGTGCCGCCGCACAAGAAATGAGCAAACCATTCTTCGTGGCCAGCGTCAGCTAAGGCTTTTGTGACCAGTTTCTGAACCGCGTTGATTGTCTCGTGGGTTCGGATCTCGTAGGGGTCGCCTTTTTTTACAAAACTTTCAGGCAATGAATGCGCCACATACATCAGCGTTGTCACTTTAGGGTCGCGTTTCTCTTCCGCCCATTTCGTCAGCGTTTGGATAATCGGTTGGGCCAAAGCGTCAAGGTAGCCCTGTAACAGATGCCAATCTGCTATGACTTGCACTGGGATTTCCGGGGGTATGCTTTCCAATACGAAATTAATCGTGCTGCCATTGGTCGCCCAGCTGAACTGCGGGTACATGGGCACAATCACAAATTGCTGGGCACCTTCGGCGACCAACTGCGGAACAGTTTCTTTGGGGAAGGGGTGCCAATACCGCATTGCGACGCCAGGGACAACCGCATGCGTGGATGCGATCAGCGCCGCCAAATCTTCGGACTGCAAAAGTGTGGTGGCCAGCTGGGTCGTCGCTGAATCATCGGCCAAGGACGCGTAGTCCTCTTGCACTTTAGGCGCACGCCGCTTCGCGATCATCGCGCCGACAAAACCAGCGATAAACTTGGGCAAGGGGAAGATTTCTGGATCACGAAACAGATTGCGCAGAAAAGGTTCAACCGCGTCGGGGCCATCGGGCCCGCCCATGCCACACAGGATGAGTCCCGTTTTGAGCGAGGGATCCAACAGCGGCCGATCGTAGTCAGTCAGCGAACGTTTCACTAGGTAACTCTCAATCAGTAGGCCCGGTGTCAGACCGTTTTCGAATAGGTGACTTGGTTTTTCTTGGCCTTCGCCTTGGCGCCGTCGCCGAGGTAGGCGTCCATTGTCATTGCCACGTTGCGCACAAAGTAACGGCCTTTGGCCGTAATGTGCAGTCCGTGATCGTCAACCACACACAAACCGTCGGCGATGAGAGGGTCGAGCGCAGGCAAACTGGCGGCCAGAATTTTATCGGCCGGCATGCCCCACGCTTTCTCCGTCGATGCCCACGGCAGCACCAGGTTGCACATCAGATTCAGAATCATCTCTCGTCGCATTTTATCATCATCGTCGAGCTTCAGACCTTTGATGATGGGCATCCGGTCGGCGTCGACGGCTTCTTCCCACGGAGTCATAGTCGAAGCATTTTGTACGAAGCGGCCACAGACATCGCCGATGCCACTCATGCCAAAAGCAAGCATATGGGGCGCCGGTTTGGTGGCGTAGCCCATGAAATTGCGGTGCAGGGCTTTGTTCTCCAAAGCTATCGACAATTCGTCGCTCTTCTTGGCGAAGTGGTCGATACCAATCCAGGTGTAGTCGGCGTCTTTGAACAGATCGACCGTCAGCATGAAAAGCTGAAATTTGTCGTAGCCTTCTAGCATGATCGTGGTGTCGACCAACTCTTGGTTGGGCCGCACCCATGGAACATGCGCGTAGCTGAAACAGGCGACACGGTCAGGCTGCAAATCGATGATTTGACTCAACGTGTATTCAAAACTCTCGCGAGTTTGACCGGGCAAACCGTATACCAAATCGAGGTTCACGCCTTCAAACCCTGCGTCGCGACAGCCTTGGTAGACCTTCAGAGTGCGCTCGCGAGATTGATTGCGGCCGATAGCTTTTTGTGTGCTCACATCAAAATCTTGCACGCCCAAGCTGATGCGAT
This sequence comes from Candidatus Krumholzibacteriia bacterium, assembly GCA_047639735.1. Lineage (GTDB taxonomy): Bacteria > Krumholzibacteriota > Krumholzibacteriia > LZORAL124-64-63 > LZORAL124-64-63 > JAGRNP01. Next base: position 7,017 of record JBLIOK010000024.1, read on the forward strand.
TGAAGCCAACATCCTTGAAAAACTTCACTTGTTCGGCAGTGGCAATCCGAGGGTCAATTTCTAAGGAAACTTCGGCACCCGGTAGAATTTCGAACGCATCGCGAAACATTTTCAAGGCGCGTTCGGTTTCTTTGTCGCTCAAAAAGTTGGGAGTGCCGCCGCCCCAATGAAATTGGGATACTTTGCGCCCGGTGCCGATAATGTCGAGCACCTTGCCAAGTTCTTTTTCCACACGGTCGAGGTAGGTTTCAACCGCCGATTTGCCGTGATCGATGATCATGTTGCAGCCACAGTAGTGACAAGCTTTGGCACAGAAGGGCAAATGCAGATAGATGGCCAACTCGTCGTCAGGCAAACCTTTTAAATCGGTCAGCGCTGCGCGGTAATCATCTTCTCCGAATTCCGCGTCCCACACGGGCACGGTCGGGTAGCTCGTATAGCGCGGCCCGGGTCGATTGTATTTCTCGACAAATTCTTGGGGTATGTTCATCGCCATTTGAAAACCTCATTTAGCTGCTTCGGAAACCTTGCACCGTTTCGACTAAAGTCTCTACTGCTTCGATAGGGGCTTTGGGCAAAATGCCGTGCCCCAGATTGAAAACATGTCCATTCGTTTTGGCGCCCTGCTCACAAATCGCCAAAGCGCGGGAGCGGATCTCGTCGTGGCTGCCAAACAAGGCTAAGGGATCTAAATTGCCCTGAACCGCTTTGCCACCCAAAGCGTCTGCGGCGCGATTCAAGTCTTGGGTCCAGTCGACGCCAAAAGCTTCCACATCCAGATCCTGGATCAGATGATTGTACGAAGCGCTGCCCTTCAAAAAGTAGATCCGCGCCACGCCGGTATCTTTAAGACCGTCCATGATCCGGCGCACTACCGGCAGCACGTGTTTCGCATAATCGGCAGGGTGCAGTATACCACCCCATGTGTCAAAAAGTTGCACCGCATCGACGCCTGCGGCAACCTGCATTTTCAGGTAGGCCAAGGTTTGGTCGCCCAATTTGTCGAGCAATTCTTGTAATAGCTCAGGCCGGCTGTAGAGCATGGCCTTCAGGTGCTCATAGTTCTTGCTGCCGCCGCCCTCTATAAGATAGGTCGCCAAGGTGAATGGCGAACCCGCAAACCCTATGAGCGGCGTCTTATCGCCCAATTCGTGTTTCATTAATTTTATGGCTTCGGCTACGAAATGGGTGCCTTCTTCAGCCTCATAGGTGGTGAGCGCCCGAATTTCCTCTTCAGTGCGCACGGGTTTTTCCAGCTTGGGCCCGCCCTGGTCAAAATTGAAACGCGCTCCCATGGGCGCCAGCGGGGTCAGGATGTCGCTGAACATGATGGCCGCGTCAAAGCCAAAGCGCCGGATCGGTTGCATGGTCACTTCGCAGGCCATCTCGGGCGTGCGGCACAAATCGTTGAAACTGATCTTTTTGCGCACGGCCATGTACTCGGGCAAGTAGCGGCCGGCTTGGCGCATGATCCAGATCGGTGTGCGGTCGCAGGGCTCGCCGCGCAGGTTTTTGAGGAAAATGGAATCTTTAAGGTTCGACATGATGCCTATCTCCATGACTCAAAAGTTTGCGACACAGCCGCTATGGTCGCTGCGATGTCGTCGTTGGTATGGGCGGAACTGACGAACCCGACTTCCCAGCCCGACGGTGCGAGATAAACCCCGCGCTCGATCAGGCCAGCATGTAGGCGGCCATAAGTTTCCATTTTAGAACCGTCAATGTCTGCAAAGTTGCGCGGCGCTTCGTCCTGAAAGACGGTCCAGAAAAGTGATCCCTGCCGCACGACGCTAGCGGTCACGCCGTGATCTTCAGCTGCTTTTTCCAAGCCTGCTTGCAGCACGGCCCCTTTGCTTTCTAGGTCTTCATAAAAGCCCGGCGCGCCTGTTTTTTGTAGCGTTGCTAAACCCGCAGCCATCGCTACTGGGTTGCCGCTCAATGTTCCCGCTTGGTATACGGCACCTTTAGGGCTCACGCAATCCATGACCTCTTGTCGCGCGGCGTAAGCACCAACGGGGAAGCCGCCGCCAATGATTTTGCCGTAGGTGCCCATGTCTGGCGTTATGCCCAATACCGCCGCCGCACCTGCTGGGCCAACGCGGAAGCCGGTGATCACTTCGTCGAAGATCAAGAGAGCGCCGTGGGCCGTGGTGAGATCACGACAGGCGTGCATAAATGCGGCGCTTTGAATGAGCAAGCCTGCATTAGCAGGAAAAGGCTCGATTATAAGGGCAGCAACTTGGTCGCCGTGTTTGGCGAAAAACTCGGTCAATGCTGCCACATCATCTAATGGCAAAACGATTGTGCTGTCGGTAAATCCCTTGGGGACTCCGCCGCTGCTGGGCACTCCAAAAGTCGCTAAACCACTGCCCGCTTCAACGAGCATGCTGTCGGTGTGGCCGTGATAACATCCGGCAAATTTCACAACCAGGTCTCGCTTGGTGAATCCGCGTGCTAAACGAATAGCGCTCATCACTGCTTCGGTGCCTGAACTCACAAAGCGCACTTGGTCGAAATGGGGCAGACGTTCTAGAAACGCCTCGGCCAATAGAACTTCACGCCGGCTGGGCGCGCCAAAACTGGCGCCTTCGCTCATGGCTTCCACGGCGGCAGCTTGAACCTCGGCATCGGCGTGGCCCAGAATCAACGGGCCCCAGCTCAAACACCAATCAATATACTCTTGGTCATTTTCATCAAAAAACCGGCATCCTTGGGCCCGTTTGAAAAACAACGGATCACCCGGCACAGACTTAAAGGCCCGCACGGGTGAATTCACGCCGCTGGGCAAAACTTTCTCGGCCCGTTGCCACCAACTCGCGTTGCTCATGAATTTAGCCACCCGTTTTTTAGCGCGTCGCGCCCGTGGTAAGTGATGATCAAATCGCTACCCGCTCGTCGCATTGCCAAAAGGTTTTCGCGCACGAGGGCGGCTTCATCCACCAAGCCTGCCGCAGCCGCATTTTTAACCATGGAGTACTCGCCGGACACGTTGTAACAAACCACGGGGCACAAAACTTCAGCTTTCACAGCGCTGATGATGTCGAGGTAGGCGAGCGCAGGTTTGACCATCACCATGTCGGCGCCTTCTTGCACATCCAGTAACGTTTCCAAGATGGCTTCGCGACGATTGCGAAAATCCATTTGGTAGGTTTTGCGGTCGCCTTGGGGGGCGCTGTCGCAGGCATCGCGGAAAGGCCCGTAGTAGGCGCTGGCGTATTTTGCGCTGTAGGCCAGGATACTCGTATTGAGGTGGCCATTGGCGTCCAAGGTTTCGCGAATAGCGCCCACTCGACCGTCCATCATGTCGCTTGGGCTGACGATGTCACAACCGGCTTCAGCGTGGAGCAAAGCCATCTTGGCCAGCTGTTCTACACTGGGATCGTTGACGACGTAGCCGTCTTCGAGAAATCCGCAGTGCCCGTGGCTGGTGTAGGAGCACAAACACACATCGGTGATGGTGATGATGTCGTCGCCGAATTGTTTTTTCAATTCCTGCAAGGCCACCGCGATGGGGCCGTTTTCGTCGAGGGCGCTGGTGCCGTGTTCATCTTTGCTGTCGTTTTCTGGCACGCCGAACAACAAGTGCGACTTCAAACCCAGTTCCAAATCGGCGCCGATTTCAGCCACCAACTTGTCGACCGAGACATGATTCACGCCCGGCATGCTGCTGATCTCATGTTGCACACCGTTTCCGCCCACCACAAAATGCGGCGTGATCAGATGTTCGGACGATACGTTGGTTTCGGCCAACATCTCGCGAAGAACTGGCGTGGCCCGCAAGCGGCGGGGACGATCTTGAGGATTCATAAGCATTTCTCCATCGGTCTGAACCAGAAACAACCTTTAGCCAAAGAGGCTCGCCGCGCGATTCATAGCTTTCAAATTGGGCGAATCTGCCACCTGGGTTGGGAAATTCTCAGCGCGACAAACAGACGCTGTCGTTTCACCAATGGCCACACAAGGTGGCCGCCCAGCAATGTTGTTAGCGAACGAGCGCACCGCCGACGGGCTGCAGAAAAACACCACATCCCCGGCCTGGAGTTCAGCGATCGGCGCCAACTCGTGAGTCTCGTACAGCGCCAATTCTTTTACAGAATAACCGCCTGCCAGCAAAGTCGCACTGGGCTCGTTTAAACGTCGCAACGGCCCCGCCAACAAGATGTTTAATGGCGCCGTATACACAGCGGCAAAACCTGTCGCAAGTTCGCGGCCATCGCGGGCGTTTGGACAATAATCAACGGTCCAGCCAGCGTCTCTCAAGGCCGTCTCAGTGCCAGCACCCAAAGCAGTCACATTCCAGTTACCTCGCGCCATACCTGCGGCCAGGAAATGCTCCACGCCAGTCGGCGAAGTGAACATCAACCAATCGAACTCGAGGCTTTCAAATTTTTCAGCCCAAGGCAGGGCGCGATGTTCCGTCAAAGGCATCAGAAGGTACTGTCGACCTTCTTGATCCAATTGCTCCGCCCAAGACCGATTGCGAGTCTCGGATCGGGTCAAAACAATACGCGCCTCGGTTCCCATTTGGCTCAAGCCTTTCGGTAGGCTTCAATTTCAGTCCAGGCGAGGTCGGCCAACGCATCCGGGTCTTCACCGTTCAGATGCAACTGCAATGGCACACTTTCCTCAGCTTCGCCTACGTAAAACAATTCCAATTCCCACTGCTGGCCACTGCCAGAGATGGTCACGCCAAAGGGCAGGTGGCAACCGCCGTCCAGATTGTTGAGCAAGCGCCGTTCGGCGGCCACAGCCAACCCTTGTTCACCGCAGTCTAATCGGGCGAGTATGTGTTGCCAGTCGTCTCCGGCGCGGCATTGGATGCCGAGCATTCCCTGTCCCGGGGCGGGCACAAAATCCGTTACCGCCAAAGGTTTGGTATAGAGGTCCGACAGGTCGAGTTCCAAGCGCAAAATACCGGCGTGAGCGAGGATGATCCCATCGTACATGCCTTCGCGCAACTTGTTGACTCGAGTGGGCACGTTGCCGCGCAAATCGGTGATTTCCAGGTCGGGTCGCAGAACTTTGATTTGCCCTTGGCGCCGAGCGGCGCTGGTGCCAATGATAGCGCCTTCTTTTAAGGGGATAACGTCGCCCTTGGCAACCATCGACTGGTCAATGCTGCCGGGATGGGCCAACAAAAGTTCTCGTGGGTCTTCTCGCCCAACCATGGCGCACAAAGCCAACCCAGGTACCATGTCGGTGGCCAAATCTTTCAGCGAATGCACCGCCAAATCAACTCGGCCGTCCAGTTGGGCATCTTCAAGTTCTTTGGTGAAGAAGTTCTTGCCCTCAAGTTTGGAAAAGGGGACATCGTCAATTTTATCGCCGTGGGTCTTGATGATCGTCAATTCGGCATTAACGCCCAATTCAGCTAGGTCAGCCTGAATCTTATGCGCCTGCCACAGCGCCAGATCGCTCCCGCGCGTGCCAATCCGACATTGGTTCTCAAACAGTTCTTGGGAGTTGGATTCGACCAAGACAAGCCTCCGAGTCTGGCGCATTTTGAAACTCTGTTTTCTCTCCTACAATTGTGTGAGATGAGGCCCCCTATGTCAAAAAAACCGGTGCAGATATCGCCAACAAAAATCGTCTTCCGATTTGTAGCAATAATCAGATTGTTCCGGTAGAATATCGATTCCTCTTTAAGGCACCCTGCCAAGCTCTCTTTCGGAAAGGCCGCTGTGATAGGCAAGCAACTGGCTCACTATGAAATCACCGGCTTATTGGGCAAAGGTGGCATGGGTGAGGTGTATAGAGCCCTTGACGGCAAGCTCGGCCGAGAGGTCGCCATCAAGATTCTGCCGATGGAAATGTCCCAAGACGTGGATCGACTGGCTCGATTTGATCGGGAAGCCCGCTCTTTGGCCACTTTGCAGCATCCTAACGTTGCTTCGGCCTACGGCCTTGAAGAAACGCCCGAGGCCCGCTTTCTGGTGATGGAACTGGTGGAAGGCGAGGGCCTGGACGAGCGCATGGCACGCGGTCCCATAGACGCGGATGAAGTGCGCTCCATTGCGGCCCAAATTGCCAGTGGGTTGGAAGCAGCCCATGAAAAGGGCATCGTCCATCGCGATCTTAAGCCCGCCAATATCCGTGTTTCCCCAGATGGCACCGTAAAGGTGCTGGATTTCGGGCTGGCCAAGGCCTGGGGTGGCGACGACCAGGACGGCGATATCTCCAGTTCTCCGACCATGACGGCCCACACCATCCAAGGTGTCATTCTTGGCACTGCTGGTTATATGTCCCCTGAACAAGCCCGCGGGCAAGCTGTGAACAAGCAGACCGATGTTTGGGCTTTCGGCGTGATTCTGTGGGAGATGCTCACCGGACAGCGATTATTTGACGGCGCCACTGTGTCAGACGTGATGGCTGGTGTGCTGCGCGCTGATATCAACAACCAGGCCTTGCCGACGAACACTCCCCAAGCTCTTCGTCGCCTCTTGAGGCGGTGTCTGCAGCGGGATCAGAAGGACCGCCTTCGCGATATCGGGGATGCGGCTTTGGAGCTGAAAGAAACCGATGCGGCGGAAGGCGGCACCGAGAGCGAGCACGAGGCTCGGGGGATTTCCATTCCGGCTTGGCTGGCTATTCTCGTTGTAGCAATCCTCGGCACCGGCTTGGCTACCAAGGTGCTGGTCGGGGGCTCCGGCCAGAACGAAGGCCTGGCACCGGTCGCCCAGTTCGAACAGAAGACCTTCGGTGATCAGGCGATTTTCAATGCACGGTTTCTCCCGGATGATCAGGGCATCGTCTTCAGCACTGCCCCATTTGGCAATGTTCCGCATCTTGAGGTGCTCTCCGGTTCGGGTATGGCTTCGGTAAGAATAGGTCCCGAGGGCACCACGCTGCTCTCCGTTTCAGATGAAGG
>JBLIOK010000025.1:0-13608 GCA_047639735.1 Candidatus Krumholzibacteriia bacterium
AAGGTTTGTTGAACGACCCTTTGATGAACCGGATTCAAGAGGCCATGGTCGCCGAGTCTGGTATCCAATGCGGATATTGCACGCCCGGAATTTTGATGAGCCTTTATTTTCACTTCAAAGCCGAAGATGCGTGGGATGAACACGCGTTGCGCGAAGCGTTGACCGGTAACCTTTGCCGCTGCACTGGCTATGTTAAACCGATCGCTGCCGCACTATCGGTGGCCAAAAGCCTTAGCGAAGCGGGCGGGAAACAAACATGAGTGACGCTAAAAAAAGAACGGCTGTTGGGCACAACGTCGTGAAAGTTGACGGATTCAAGCTTGCTCGAGGCGAAGCCGTCTTTACTGATGACTTCACGCATCCGGATATGTTGTGGTCCAAGGTGTTGCGGTCACCTCACGCTCACGCCAAAATTTTGAATGTCGACGCCAGCGAGGCATTGGCCTTAGCTGGGGTGGTGGATGTTATCTGGCATAAAGATGTGCCGGCGATAGCGCACACCCGGGCAGGCCAAAGCTACCCAGAACCTTCGCCGTACGATACGGTGATCATGCCAGCCAAGGCGCGTTTCATCGGTGATCGGGTGGCTGTTGTGGTGGCTGAAACTCTCGATGCGGCGAAACGTGCGCTGCCTTTGATAAAAGTGAAGTACGAAGAATTGCCCGGCATCTTTGATATGGACGACGCCTTAAAACGCACCGATGTTCTGATCCACGAAGAGGCTGATCCGCGAGGAATAGGTGGGGGTGGGCGCGACAATTTGGCCGCCCGTATTGATAAACAGGTCGGTGATGTGGATGCCGCTTTGCCTGGATGTGATTTGGTCGTTAAACGGGTCTATCATCTGCCGCGGGTGCAAGCCAGCCACATCGAGCCTCACATCTCTATCGCTTGGATAGACGAAGATCAACGCCTCGTTGTGCGCACCAGCACCCAGGTGCCGTTTCACTTGCGCCGTATTTTGGCCCGCATTTTGGAAAAACCGGAATCGCAAATTCGCGTGATAAAACCGCGCGTTGGCGGCGGCTTTGGCGACAAGCAAGAAATGGTCATAGAAGACCTGGTGAGTGTCATGGCGCTGCGGACCGGACGTCCCGTACGTTTGGAGTTTACCCGCGAAGAAGAATTGATCGCCGCGCGATACCGCCACCCACAACGCATCACCATGACCACTGGTGTGATGAAAGATGGCACCGTCGTTGCCAATCGCATGCACGTCTTGGCCGATACCGGCGCCTATGGCAGCCATGCTCTCACCGTTCAAGGCAATACCGGGCAAAAAGTATTGCCGATGTATCCAGCGGCCAATATTCATTTTCAGGTGGAGTGTGTCTATACGAACAATCCCATGAGCGGCGCCTTCCGGGGTTATGGCGCGCCTCAAGGCTGCTTCGCTCTCGAATGCCATATGGATGTGGTGGCAGCGGAATTGGGCATGGAACGCTTGGCCTTCCGCAAGAAAAACCACATTCGATTGGGCGACACAGATCCTTTGTCGGCCAAGCTTGGCGAAGGCAAGGAAGGCTTGGTGCGAGTGATCAATAGCACCGGGTTGGAAGCAGCGATCGAAGCAGGTTGCGAGGCGATTGGCTGGGGCAAGAAAAAGGAACCGTCGGCGCCGCACTTGAAACGCGGGATTGGTATGGCTTTGGCCATGCAAGGGTCGGGCATCGCCGGAGTTGATTGGGGCGCGGCTACCGTAAAATTAAACGACGATGGCAGCGTTAACCTTTTCGTGGGCGCTACCGATATCGGTCAAGGTTCTGATACCATCTTAGTTCAATTTTGTGCTGAAGAACTCAGCATCCCGACCGAAAAAGTATTGATACTGAGTTCGGACACTGACTTGACGCCGTTTGATGTGGGCGCTTATGCGTCCAGCACGACGTACATTTCCGGCGGCGCGGTGGTTAAGGCCTCGATTGCGTTGCGAGATCAATTGTCGGCTGTGTTGGCGGAATTCTGGGAATGCGAAGGTGAGCAGGTTGTGTTTGCTAATAACGGTGCCCAAGGGCCGAACGGCGAAAAAATGACCATGGCCGAAGTGGCGCTACACGCTTTGTATGTTGCCAAAATCCAACCCATGGCTACGGCCAGTCATATGTCTGATGATTCGCCACCGCCTTTTGCGGCCCAATTTGCCGACGTGGAAGTGGACGCGGAAACGGGCCAGGTCTTCTTGCGCAAATTTGTTTCGGCCGTCGATTGCGGCACGCCGGTGCATCCGCATCTGGTTGAAGGTCAAATCGAAGGTGCGGTGGCTCAGGCGATCGGCTACGCGCTTTATGAAGAGGTTCAGCTCGATGGCAAAGGCCGTGTTTTGAATCCGAATTTTCTGGACTACAAGATCGCTTCGTCGTTAGACATGCCTGAAATGAAAACGATTCTGATCGAAACCAATGAGCCATCGGGACCACATGGTGCCAAAGCGGCTGGCGAAGTGCCGATTGACGGACCAGCGCCGGCCATTGTGAACGCTATCGCCGATGCGGTGGGCGTTCGTATGGATCGAATACCGGCCACACCTGAACGGGTGTGGCGCCAAATTAAGGAAGCAAACTCATGAAGAAGGGATACTCCATGAAATCGACCTCGTTACGTTTTGCGATGCTATTGCTCGCACTATCGGCTACGCTTTGGTTGACCGGCTGCGGAGGCAAAGAAGTCACTCGTGTGGCAGTCGATGAACAAATCGATCTTTCCGGGGATTGGAACGATACGGACAGTCAGATGGTTTCCGCTGATCTGACGGCTCAAATCATGGGCGCCGCGTGGGTGGAAGATTTCCGCGCCGAAAATGGTAAGAAGCCCTACCTGATCATCGGTTCGGTGCGCAACAAAACGCCAGAACACATTGCCGTCAAAACCTTCATCGCTGATTTGGAACGCGAGTTCATCAATGGCGGGCGAGCGCGGGTTGTTGCCTCGTCAGAAGAGCGCGACGAAGTACGCGGCGAACGGGCTGATCAGCAAGAGTTCTCGTCCCAGGAAACCATGAAACAATGGGGCAAAGAAAAAGGCGCAGATTACATGCTCATCGGTGAAATCAACGCGCAGTTTGATCAAGAAGGCGGAGCCCAAGTGAAATATTATCAAGTGGATTGCTACTTGGTGGACCTTGAGGACAACGTCAAGGTTTGGGCTGGATTCAAGAAGATCAAAAAGTTTGTTGGCCAGGGTAAGTACCGCGGGTGACCCGAACCGGTCGGCATAAAGGTGGCAAAACACACAAGAGAGCGGCGACCATATGGCTCGTCGCTCTCTTGTTGTCGTTACCTCTGGCGACATTGACCGGTTGCACGACATACTCCCAAAAATTCGCGAATTTGCGGCCCGAACTCGCCGCCGGTGAATTTGACGCCGCTCTGCAAACGGTCGAAGAAGAAAGCGGCAGCAAAGACGTCCTCCTGTATTACCTCGAACGTGGCATGATCTTGCATTACGCCGAACGGTATGGCGAAAGCAACGAAGCGTTTGCCGCCGCCGAACGAACCGCCGATGAACTCTACACCAAGTCGATTTCTGAAGGCGTGTTCTCGCTTTTTTCCAATGACAACGCCATCAGCTACCGCGCCCGTCCTTTTGAGATGGCCATGGTGCCGTACTATAAGGGCCTCAATTACATATATCTCGGTCAGCGTGACGAAGCGCAGGTGGAAGCACGGCGGGCAAGTCTGATGATGTCCAAATATATTGACGCCACTTTGCAAGGGTTGCGCGACGAGGATAAAAGTGAACTTGAGCAGATCCGCAGCAACGGTTTTTTACTCTATTACAGTGGCATGCTGTACGATTGGGACGGCGAACTGAATGACGCCTTCATCGCCTATCGCAATGCAGCCGTGGCCTACCAGAAAAACGAATCCATTCTTGAAGTTGATATTCCCCAGACTTTGGGCCGCGATCTGACTCGGGTTGCTAATCGCATTGGCTTCACCGCGGAATTGGAAGAATTGAGAACGTCTTGTCCGCGTGTGTTTCTTGAATCGGATGATGACGGAGAGCCCTTGTCGCGATCAGATTATGCGCAGCGGTCGCAGTGGAAATCGGGCCGTGGTGAAGTGGTGGTGTTGCTTGAAACCGGTTTTGTACCCCAGAAAAATCAACTGCGTTTTGATTTTCCCGTCTTCAGTGGCGAGGCCTATGATGACCCCAATTATTGGTCTTGGCAAATCGTGGCAGGGCTGGGCAATACCCAGGCTTTTGTCAGTGGCAACAAAGTGGAGTATTGGGTCTCCGTGGCGGCGCCAGAGTTGGACGACAGCCGTACTGGCGCGATTGCCAGTGCGCGGGTCCGGTCTGTGTCGGGCGAAGAACATGTCACCACGGTGCGCGTCGAAAACCTGAGCCGACAGGCAAGAATCACGTTTGATGCTGAGAAGCCCTCCATCTTCTTCAAGACGGTATTGCGGGGTTTGACCAAGTACCTGGCCAGTCGTGGTGCTGAGGAAGCGGGAGGGGATTGGGCGAAGTTGGCGGTCAATCTCTTTGGCGCGGTGACCGAGTCGGCCGATACCCGCAGTTGGCTGACATTGCCTGAACATGTGCTTTTGGCTCGTTTGAGCTTGCCGCCGGGCGTGCACGACTTGGAAGTGGAATTGCTTGATTACGAGGGACGTGTCTTGCACACCGAGACGATGCACGAGACAGAAGTGAAGGCTGGCGATTGGACTTTTGTCTCGCGGCGAATTTTTTAGCAATTCAAATCCGAGAATCCTCTATAATAGTTCGTGACCAGTGATGTTTAGCAAGCTAGCTTCTGCCAGTATTCAACTACGCCAACTATGGAGAGATTGTGAACGCCGAGACCCAGGAACTGATTCAACTCATCCAAACCTCGATCATTGGGGACGACCGGTCTTTGGCCGGTCCCTTTGGCCGACGGCGCATGATTTACGCCGACTACACCGCCAGTGGTCGCGCTTTGCAATTTATTGAAGACTATATCAGCAACGAAGTCTTGCCGCTGTACGCCAATACTCATACCGAAGCTTCGCGCACCGGCTCCCAGACAACCCGCTTTCGTGAAGGCGCGCGCGATATCATTTTGGAAGCCGTAGGGGGAACCGACGAGGACGTCGTGATCTTTTGTGGCTCAGGTGCTACCGGTGCCATCCATAAGTTGATTGAGATTCTCAACATTTGTTTGCCGCGCGATTTAGAGATGCGTTACAAACTGTCCGATCAAATACCTGCCTCTGAACGCCCCGTCATTTTTATTGGACCATACGAACATCATTCCAACGAAATACCGTGGCGTGAATCCATCGCCGACGTCGTGCAAATCGCCGAGGATATAGACGGGCAGATTGATCTGGTTCAGCTGGAACGCGAGTTAGAAAAATACGCGGCGCGCGAACTAAAAATAGGCAGCTTCTCTGCGGCCAGTAATGTGACGGGCATCGTCTCAGATATTGCCGGTATTTCGCAGCTACTGCATCGACATGATGCCTTGGCTTTTTGGGATTTTGCCGCTGCCGCGCCCTACGTTGATATCGAAATGAACCTGCCGCTTGAGGGCGCGTACAAAGACGCCATCTTCATTTCTCCCCACAAATTTATTGGTGGCCCAGGCACACCGGGTGTGTTGGTGGTCAAACGCAATCTTTTGAAAAACACCGTTCCATCGGTACCGGGCGGAGGCACTGTTTCCTACGTCAGCCCAGCTGAGCATACGTATTTGACCGATGCTGCCCACCGTGAAGAAGGCGGCACCCCTGCCATCGTCGAAGCCATTCGAGCCGGTTTGGTGTTTCATTTGAAACAAGCCGTTTCAGCCGAAGTCATTGAGGAGCTGGAGCAGACGATGATCAAGCGCGCTATCAGCGAGTGGTCAGTCGTCGAGAATCTTCAGGTGCTTGGGAACATCAAGGCGAAGCGGTTGTCGATCGTTTCGTTTGTGATCAAGCATGGCGAAAAAGTATTGCACCATAATTTTGTGGTGGCCTTGTTGAACGACTTGTTCGGCATCCAGACCCGTGGCGGCTGTTCCTGTGCAGGTCCATACGGCCACCGCTTGTTGGGCATTGATCTGGCCGAAAGCATGAAGTTTCACGAGGCCATCGAAGCCGGGGGAGAAGGAATCAAGCCGGGCTGGGTTCGCCTCAATTTTAATTACTTTATTTCTGAAGAAGCATTCTTGTTCATTATTGCGGCGATCAAATTTGTCGCGCGCGATGGGTGGCGATTTTTACCGGACTACCACTTTTGTGCTAAAACCGGGCGGTGGCAACACTGTGACCAGGACTTGGGTTTGAATCTGCGTCTGGAAGATATCCAATATCAAGGCGGGCATATGCAATATGTGTCTGACCGAGTGACCGAAAGCGAAAGCGCCTTTGCTCAATACTTGACCGAAGCCGAAACATTAGCGGCTGACCGTGCCGGCTGTCAACTCAGTCACGCGGTGTGTTTGCCGCCGGAACTTGAAGCGCTGCGGTGGTTCCCCATGGCCGTTGAAAACACCAAGAGCTAGTTGTCGTCTGCGATAAGATTAGACTGACCTTCTTCGTCGAATAATTCTCCATCGTGAATCAGGGCCACAATTTTTTCTAGACCGATACGGTCGCACTCGCGAAATGCATTCGGTTGGTCGGAATCCACATCCAAGACCGCCTCTGTCCTGCCAAAACTGCTACGTACCGGCACCACGATCTCGCTTTGCGAACGTGAGTCGCAAGAAACATGTCCGGCAAAGGCGTGAACATCCGGAACAACCAGAGAAGCGTCGTCCAAAACTGCTTGCCAGCAAACACCTGCGCCGCGTGGCAATACGGCGCAGGCCAGCGGTCCTTGGTATGGGCCAACCACTAGGGGGCCATCGAGCAATCGATAAAATCCGGTCCAGAAAAAATGGGGCATTTTGGCGTGCAAGAGGGCACTGACGGTGGCCATGCGAGCTGTCGGGTCGGCGGTGCGTTTGGGGCCGATCTTGAGCAGCGCGCTCAGTTGGTCGTAAATGCGCTCATACCGCGCGGCGAGCGCTTTCTCGGAAACGGGCTTGGTCGTGTCGGCCATGGTGATCCTTTGCTCAAACAGTTGTGAATGGTGTTAGGCTAAAATACAACGCGCCGCACAATTTGGCGAATGTCACTTTTGACGTCTTTGCATCACGGCCCAAAAGGTGGTGTCGCTATTGGCCTGGGGATTTCCAGCCAGTGCTTGAGAGATCAACTGCCAAGATGGATTCTTGGCCAAAAATGCGTCGATAACTTGCTCATTTTCGGCCGTCAACCAAGAGCACGTTGCGTACACCAAGCGCCCCTTGGGGCGGACAGCTTCAGCGACCAGTTCCAATAGGAAATCTTGGACTTCCGTCCAGCGTGCGAGATCAGCAGGCACAAGCCGCAGGCGGCCATCGACATTGCGCCGCCAAGTGCCGCTACCCGAACAGGGCGCATCAACCAATACGGCATCAAATCCACCTTGGGCCTTTACCGCGTCGCTAAAGTCTGGCACTGATTTCCCATCCCAGACACTGGCTTGGATATTGGCCAAGCCCGCGCGTTCGGCGCGGCGTCGCAAGTCTTTGAGTTTGCCTTCGTGCAGGTCGCTGGCTGTAACGGTGCCTTCACCCGCCATGGATGCTGCCAGTTGCAGGCTTTTGCCGCCAGCGCCAGCACAACAATCCCAGATCAATTCGCCGGGTCGGGCCTTGACGGCATCGCCGATGCCTTGGCTGGCAAAATCCTGGATGTCAAAATTACCGGCGCGATATGATGGCAATTCGAAGATGCCGCCGACGCCTTTAACTGACCAGGCGAGGCCGGCCTCGCGGCTTGAAAACTGGGCCGTGGCCAATTCTTCGCGCAAGGTCTCGGCCACGTCAGGACGCAAAAGTCGCAGCCAAACGGGAGGACGTGCAGCGTGTTGATCCAAAAAAGTGAGCGCGTCTTGGTTGGACCAACCTGAGGCCGCAATGCGGTTTTCCAATTGGGGAATCATGCCCGGGGGCAAGCCAGCCCACAGGCTACGCAAAGCCAGGACTTCTGAGGCGGGACATTCATGGCGCACGGTTCGCCAGACTTCGTTCGCATCTGGACCAGGGGCCGAGACGGCCGGGAGCTCGGCACCCGTTAGGCGTTTTCGCATGAAAGTCCAAAAGAAAACGATGGGCGCTGGTAGCCTCGACAAGCGTCGCCACAGTTCTGGTCCCATGGGTTGGTTGTGCTGAGCCAAATGTGCGGCGGCAGTATCAGCAGCCTGCCAACCCTCTCGCCGCCAAGATTCGCAGAACAAGGTGAGAGCACCAAATCGCAGGGCATCGGTCAAAATATCGCCTAGCCAGAGCCGGTCCTTGCGCGACATGCCGTCGAGTTTACTCAGTTCGCGGGCCAGAAAACGATCGATGGCGGGTGGCTGTGGATTGGCCGCAATCTTGTGCCACAGCGACACCAGGCTGTTTTGCAGCACATTAGGCGCGGTTTTCGGTTTGCGGCGAGACTTGGCCACAAAATCTTCTTTCGGCGAAAGCGGGGGCGTCGGGCCTGATTATGACGATGTGATTATGGATACTAGGGACTGATATTCTAGTCGCAAGTAATTTTAGTGATAGGCTCGTTCCTTGACGCCAACGTTGAATACCGTTTACCTATGCTATAATCATTGTTATTCAACCGTTTGCAGTTAGGCCCGTTGGCATGTTTATGGCGCCCAAAGCTCCCGATATCTTCTCGCGACCCAAGTACTGGGCCGCCGAATTCGGCATTGCCCCTGAGTTGCCCATGACCAAAGCCGAAATGGACAAACTCGGTTGGGAAGCCTGCGACATTATCATCGTCACGGGCGATGCCTACATCGATCACCCCAGTTTTGGCATGGCGGTCATTGGCCGGGTGCTCGAAGCCCAAGGGTTCCGCGTCGGTATCATCTCCCAGCCAGACTGGAAGAGTGCTGAACCCTTCCGCGCCCTGGGCCAACCCAACCTCTTCTTTGGCATCACCGCTGGCAATATGGATTCGCTGGTTAATCGTTACACCAGCAATCGCAAGGTGCGCAGCGACGACGCTTACACTGCTGGAGGCCAAGGCGGCAAGCGCCCGGACCGCGCTGTAACGGTTTATGCCCAACGCTGTAGTGAGGCCTTTAAAGGGGTGCCGGTAGTGATCGGCGGCATCGAGGCTAGCCTGCGCCGCATCGCTCAATACGATTATTGGTCGGACAAAGTGCGCCGCAGTGTTTTGGTCGACAGCAAAGCGGACATGCTGGTCTACGGCAACGCCGAACGCCAAATTCTGGAAATTGCCCAACGCCTTGGCAAGGGCGAAGAGATGTCTGACCTGACCGACATCCGTGGCACAGCGTATATGCGCAAAGAGATGCCGGCCGGCTGGGTGGAAATGGATTCTACCAGCGTGGACCGGCCTGGTCAGTTGGTTGAGCACGCCGATCCTTACGCCATGGAGGGTGTGGGCTGTGATCGCGCGACAGGCACTCCGGCGAACGGCAAGCCCACTGACGTCGTGCCCGATCTGATTCCCGACTTGCACTCAAAGTGGGGCGATCGAGACAAGACCTTCATCAGATTGCCTTCGTACGAGGCGGTTGCCGCTGATCCGATCTTGTATGGACATGCCTCGCGGGTGATGCATTACGAAACCAATCCCGGCAATGCCAGGGCCTTGGTGCAACGACACGGCGAACGGGATGTTTGGCTCAACCCGCCGCCCATTCCGCTGACGACTCCGGAAATGGACGCTGTTTTTGGCTTGAACTACACCCGCCGACCTCATACGGGCTATGGCGAAAACAAAGTGCCCGCCTATGACATGATCAAGAACTCGGTTAATATCATGCGCGGCTGTTTTGGGGGATGCACATTCTGCTCCATCACCGAGCATGAAGGACGCATCATCCAAAGCCGCAGTGAAGAGTCGATCATTAAGGAAATTGAAAATATTCGCGACAAAACACCAGGTTTCAGTGGTGTGATCAGCGACTTGGGTGGCCCAACGGCCAACATGTGGCGCTTGGCTTGCAAATCACGTGAAATCGAATCGGCCTGCCGGTTGCCATCGTGTGTTTATCCTAAAATTTGTCCGAACCTGGGCACCGACCACAAGCCGTTGATTCAGCTCTATCGCAAAGCGCGTGCGGTTGACGGAGTGAAGAAGGTGCTTATTGCCTCGGGCCTGCGCTACGATTTGGCCGTGGAATCGCCGGAATATGTGAAAGAGCTGGTGACTCATCATGTGGGTGGGTATTTGAAAATTGCCCCTGAGCACACCGAAGACGGGCCATTGCAACGCATGATGAAGCCCGGCGTGGGCAGCTATGAGAAATTCCGTGTCATGTTCGAAAAATACAGCGAAGAAGCCGGTAAAAAGCAGTATCTGATTCCCTATTTCATTGCTGCTCATCCCGGAACCACCGATGAAGACATGCTCAATCTGGCGATTTGGCTCAAGCGCAAACGTTTTAAGCCAGACCAAGTGCAGACCTTCCTGCCGACCCCAATGGCAGCCGCTACGGCGATGTATCATTCGGGGCGCGACACCATGCGCAAAGTGGTGCGCGAGGCCAGGCCCGGCGATGAAGTGGAGACAGTGCGCCACCCGAAGCAACGGCAATTGCACAAAGCGTTTTTGCGGTGGCACGATAAGAAGAACTGGCCGTTGATCCGGACGGCGCTGAAGCGAATGAACCGCACGGAGTTGATCGGCTACGGAAATGACTTTTTGGTGCCGCCGGCTCCCGGTGAAAAAGGGCACAATCAGCCGGCAACCCAGGTGTCAGAAGGCCAGGGTTCTGCCGAATTAAAGACAGGTCGCGGTCGGGGGCACTCGTCGCGCCGTGGTCGTGGACGCGGCAAACGCTCTTAAAATTGAAACCAACGAAAATATCCCATGAAGCGGAATGGTTTTTGCCATAGACTGTCGTTCTGATCTCACTACCCAGAAATCATCGCCTTGATCGTGTAACCTTCGGAGGAAACCCATGAAGATTCTCGCTAGTCTTTTGATCATCGCTCTCATTCTCTCATCGGCTGGCTGCGCCAGTATGAGCAATCAAGAAAAAGGCGTGATGATTGGCGCTGGTAGTGGCGCGGCAGTCGGCGGCGCGATTGGCAGCAGCTCGGGAAACACAGCCCTCGGCGCCATTATTGGAGCAGCTGTTGGCGGCATCGCCGGTGGCTTCATTGGTGATTATATGGACGACCAAGCCGAAGAGATCCAACGCGACTTGGAAGGCGCAACGGTCACGCGAGTGGGCGAAGGCATCAAAATCACCTTTGATTCAGGTATTTTGTTTGAAATAGCAGAATCCAATTTGCACAATAACGCGGAAACGAACCTGAGCAATTTGGCCGAAATCCTGAACAAGTATGACGACACCGAAATCTTGATCGAAGGCCACACCGACAGCACGGGCGGCGACGATTACAACATGACGTTGTCCCGCAACCGGGCTCAAGCCGTAGCTGTGTTTTTAGAGCGCGCGCAGGTCATGCCGACCCGATTCACTATTATGGGTTATGGCGAAGGCCAGCCGGCGGCCACCAATGATACCGCGGCAGGTCGGGCGTCTAACCGACGGGTTGAATTGGCCATTTTTGCTAACGACAAATTGAAAAAAGAAGCCGAGCGTAAGGCGGGTTGATCACCGGACGTGGGTCTTGACGAAGAGGAAATGATGAAGCGGATCGCCAGTAAAATCAATCCCAACGATGCCGTTTTTCTGGAAAATGAAAAACACAACAGGCTTCGAGCCAACGAGTTAAGAGAGCTGCTAGGTAAAGTGCGTGAAGGGGGCAGCGAGCGTGCTCGCGAGCGCCACACGTCCCAAGGCAAGATGATGGTGCGCGATCGCATCGATGGCGTGCTGGATCCCGGCACGCCATTTCTTGAACTCTCGCCCTTGGCCGCTCACGAAATGTATGGCGGGGCGGCAGTGGCAGCCGGAGTGATCACTGGCATTGGCCAGGTCCACGGCCGCCAAGTAGTGATTGTTGCCAACGACGCGACCGTCAAAGGCGGCACCTACTATCCGATGACGGTGAAGAAGCATTTGCGAGCCCAAGAAATTGCGCTCGAAAATGAGTTGCCGTGCATCTATCTGGTCGACAGCGGCGGCGCGTTTTTGCCGATGCAAGACGAAGTGTTTCCGGACCGTGAACATTTTGGGCGCATCTTTTACAACCAGGCCCAGATGAGCGCACGGGACATCCCGCAAATCAGCGCGGTGTTGGGCAGTTGCACTGCCGGTGGCGCTTACGTGCCAGCGATGAGCGACGAAGTGGTCATCGTAAAAAACCAGGGCACCATCTTTTTGGGCGGTCCGCCGTTGGTGAAGGCCGCGACCGGTGAAGAAGTGACAGCCGAAGATCTGGGTGGTGCCGATGTGCATACTCGTATCAGTGGCGTGGCCGACCATCTGGCCAATGACGACGCTCATGCTTTGCGCTTGGTGCGCGACATCGTTGAAAATTTGGGTCCGAAACCATCGCCAACGGCTGAGCGGGTCGCCGTCGAAGCGCCTCATTATGACGCCGAAGAGCTGTACGGCATCGTCAGCCACGACCCCAAAATCCCTTTCGACATGCGTGAAGTGATCGCCCGCATTGTGGACGGTAGCCGCATGCATGAGTTCAAGGCCCGATACGGCACGACCTTGGTGTGTGGTTTTGCACGGATCCATGGCTACAGCGTGGGCATCATTGCCAACAATGGCATCCTTTTTAGTGCCGAAGCGCTCAAGGCGACGCACTTCATTGAGCTGTGCAATGCGCGTAAAATCCCGTTGGTCTTTTTACAGAACATCAGCGGTTTTATGATCGGCAAGCAGTACGAACACGGTGGCATTGCCAAAGACGGCGCCAAAATGGTGAATGCCGTGAGCAACAGCACCGTGCCCAAGTTCACCGTGATCGTTGGCGGCAGCTATGGGGCAGGAAACTATGGCATGTGCGGCCGGGCCTTCCAGCCTCGTCTGTTGCACATGTGGCCGCAGGCAAAAATTTCGGTCATGGGCGGCGAACAGGCCGCTGGAGTCTTGCTGACGGTGAAAAAGGATCAAGTGGCGCGCGCTGGTGAGGCCCTGACGCCCGAGCAAGAAAAAGAGATTGTTGACCCGATATTGGCGAAATACGAAACCGAAGGGCACGCCTACTATAGCAGTGCGCGCTTGTGGGACGATGGCGTGATCGATCCGGTACAAACTCGCGACGTGTTGGGCCTGGGTTTGGCTGCGGCACTGAACGCCCCTATCGAGCCGGTCAAATACGGCATTTTCCGGATGTAGGAGCGAGTATGGGAATATTACAACAAGAAGCCGGCCGAGTTCTGATCGTGACCTTGGATAACCCTCAAGTCAAAAACGCTTTTGACAAGGTGACGGTTGCCGAACTGCGCGACTTGTTCGAGACCTTGGCCTATCGCGATGTGTTGCCGCCTGATCCTGCGAAAATCAAAGGCCCTAAGGGCTACGATGTGGGACCCAAGGGACGGTATCGTCCGCAAGTGGTGGTCTTGCGCGCCAGTGGGGATGTGTTTTGCGCGGGGGCCCATTTGGGCGAGATGAAAGAATTGGGCGCCGCTGATTACCAGGAAAACATGGCGGCTGCTTTGGATATGGGCGCGATGTTCCGTGCGGTGCGTAATTGCCCCGTGC
>JBLIOK010000026.1:0-13489 GCA_047639735.1 Candidatus Krumholzibacteriia bacterium
CCCGTGTATTTTTTGTTCCGCCGAATCAGACGAGTCGTATCCACACCATCAAGTTTAGGCATCATGATATCCATGATCACGACATCTGGCATAAACGTCGCCATCTTATTCATGCAGTCGATGCCGTCTTTGGCGCTGTCGACCACATGGCCTTCTTGAGTGAAAGTTTGGGCCAATAGATTGGCGATGGGTTTCTCATCATCGACGATCAAGATGTTTTTACCTGCGGCCATGCCGCCTCCTTATTGCAATCGGTCTAATACAGATATTTGCAGTTGACCTGTTTTGATCAAGACTGCTTCAAACTCGTGAACAACTTTGGGATCGAACTGGCTACCGGCAAATGAAGCGATCTCTTTCATCGCTGCCTCTGGAGCCATACCGGGTCGATAGGGACGTTCGCAGGTCAACGCATACCACGCGTCTATAACCGCCAATAAACGTGATCCGAGAGGGATTTTCCCGCCGGCCAATCCATTGGGATATCCCGATCCGTCGTACATTTCATGGTGGTGCCGAATGACATCGGCGGTCGCTTCATCGGGCAAGAGCGAAGACATCAGGTCCACGCCTTGTTCGACATGGCGCTCCACTTCATCACGTTCGTCTCGGTCGAGGGTCGCTCCACCGAGTACAATTTCTTCTTCTACCCGCCCCATGCCGGCATCGTGCAGGGCGGCAGCATATTGAACGCGCCGAATGGCCATTTCGCCGAGTTCCATCCGACGAGCCAGTTTCGCCAGCAATTCGAGGGCTTCCGGGGTTGATGTCGGCACTCCAGATCTTCGGATTTTCAGCAGGAGGCGCAGAGCATCAACGGTGTGACCATGCCTCGAATCAGCGGCTTTAAAGGCCAAATAGGCAACATCTGAAAGAATATCCAGTTGCACCAAATCAGCTGCGCTGTACCCAACGTCATCGCGGCGGCGCCCAGTAATAACCACGCCAAAAGCGGCCTCGCCTGTGCCCAATGGGGCTATCATATTCTCGTTGGCTCGTTCGCCAATCGGGCACCATTCAAGGTCATTCCTTAACGCGCCAAAATCGGTTGTTGCTGCGCCTGAGTGCATAAACCGTTGCCATTTTTGGTTAGCAAGAACCGGCCGCGAGATTGCTGTGTTTTCCGTCCACCCCATTGACCCGGCTTGAGACAAGGCGCCGTTGTCGTCACGCAACAGCAATGAGACAGCACGGGATCCGGTCCACTCGGCAATCAATCGCAGAAGTTCATCCACTAAAGATCCGGCGTCATTTGATTCCAAACTGGTTCGAAACCTATCGGGCAAAGCGTTGGTTGCTGACATCTCTTTTGGCACCAGAAACCGGAAATCAGAGCCGCCGGATTCGCGCTGGCGAACTTCAATATGCCCGCCATGCAAATTCACAATATGTCGCGCTATCGTCAGGCCCAAACCAGAACCCGGCTCGCGTCCTTCGGCCTCTTCGCCGCGGTAGAATTCACGAAAGACTCGGCGGATATCGTCGGTGGCGATCCCAGGGCCCTCATCAGCCACACTGACCAATACAGCAGACTCAAGTTCGCTCAATTTGATCACGATGGCTCCGCCTCGGGGCGAAAATTTAACGGCATTGCCGATCAAGTTGACCAGCACCTGCCGAATCAAATCAGCGTCGACTTCGGCCATTGGCAGGTTTTTATCGCTGCTGACGCTCACCTTAAGATCCATCTCGGCAATAGCCGGACGCAACCCGCGCACCGTTTCAACCACCAGTGGCTCCAATTCAGTGGCTTGTCGAGCCAAGACATTAGACCCGTATTCGATGCGGGTAAAATCTAGAATTCGGTGCACCATCCGCAGCAGTCTATCCGCTTCCGATTTGATCACGCCCAAAAATTCTTTAGCATGGGGAAATTCAGAGTCAGTTAGCTGACCATGCAGCACGTCGGTATAGGCGGTGATACTCGTCAACGGCGTTTTGAATTCATGGCTCGCCATGGCGACAAAGCGCCCTTGCAAAAGATTAAGACGTTTGAGCGATTGCGACTCGCGGCGCGAGGCCGCCAAGTCGAGGGCTAGCGTGCTGGCGTAAGCCCAACTGCCAGTCACCAAAGAAATTGATTTGGCCAGAGTCACGAGTTCGGCTGCCTTATCCTCACCACCTAACGCGCCTTGCCATATAACGGCAGCTACGATGGTCTCGGACGCCCGAATCGGTAACAAGCACCATGACCCTGCGCTGCCATCGTCGCCGCCCAACCAATCGCCCACACCCCCTAGCAACTGATGGGAATCAGCGGGAATGATTTTGACCAATTCGGCCCATTCGAATTCAGGGCTCATCCATTTTGCGCAGCCGCCTTGGTCCATCACCAGACAAGAAGCTTCACGACGGTCCCAGGTGGAATCCAACGCGGTCGCATTTTCGCTGTCAATGATTATGGAAAGACGAGAAAGCGCTGGAAAGTCTGGTAACGTGTCGGTAATTGATAGAGCTAACAGCGGCAAATCCGGCGAACCGTATGCCGCTTGCATAGCGCCCATGAACCGCGTTGCGGCGCTGGGATGACCCAGGTCTAAGGCCTGATCGTCTGTCAAAGGGCAGATCATAAGGTCCCTATCGGGTCAGGAGGTTTGATCGTTGTCGTTGGTATCGCTTTGTGCTTTTTCGCCGATCAAAATCAATTCGGGTTCGCCATCACGCGATCTGCGCTCGCGCACGACGACGCTGCTATCGGTGGTCTTGCCAAATCGCTTGAGTTCAACCAAGACGTCGCTCAACTCGGCAGGGTGTTCGAAGCGCCCTTGTTTGCCGTTGACCACGGCCAAGGTCAGAGTGATCAAAGGGAATTTGTTCAATTCTCCGTTGCGCCCTTCCACTTCCAAGTAGCCGCGAGCAAAGTCAGCGGGATCGTGCAAAGCCACTACACCCGCGTCAAATTCTTCTATAATACGTCGAGCTAAAGAATCACCACCCGCTCCGTCAGTAGCCACCACGAAATCATCGCCGCCAACATGCCCAACAAACTCCCAACCGGAGCCGTATTTTTGTGTGCATCCAACCAGAACTCCAGCCACGTAAGAAATGGCGCGGTCACCACGGCTGTACCCATAGAAATCGTTGAAGCTTTTAAACCGATCGATGTCGATGTACATAAAGGAATAGTCGCGGCCACTGCCGATGCGCGATTGGATTTCACGCTCGATGGCGCGGTTGCCTGGTAGCCCAGTGAGTGGATTGGCTTCGCGTTCGCGTCGGGTTGCCTCTAGGAGATTACTGACACGCAGTAACAATTCGTCGTGATTGAATGGTTTGACGATGTAATCATTGGCCCCGCCTTTGAGGCCATCGACCTTGTCACTGTCTTCACCCTTGGCGGTGAGCAAAATCACCGGCAAACGAGCAGTTTCAAACCCAGCGCGGATGATTTCCAAGACAGAAAATCCATCCATACGTGGCATCATCACATCCAGCAGCACCAAATCTGGCTGAAAACTGGCTACAGCTTTCCAAGCCTCTTCGCCATCCTCAGCCGTTTCTACCTCGAATCCCTCATTTTCAAGGAGGAATTGCAGGATTCGACGGATATGAGGTTCGTCGTCTGCTATGAGAATTCGCGCTTTCGAGGCCATTGTAACCCTTTTCGTCGGTTCATATCGGCAGGGAATCCCAGTGGGCGAGGACTTCACTGCCGCCATAGACGCAAGGGTTATGCCATCTGAGGAAATCTGAGACCGGATGAGAAAGCTCAGCGCCAGCTGGTGAGAGCGCCTCGTGGGAAACTGTCCAAATCAAGGGAGTCGCTCTTGCCGGCCGCAAAATGACAATATCCAGCGTAAGCGATCATTGCTGCGTTGTCTGTGCAGTAGGCCCGATCCGGAGCCTGAAAGTGCAATCTGCGGCTTTTGGCCTCGTCCTCAACTCGGCTGCGCAGCCGGCTGTTGGCCGCCACGCCCCCGGCCAAATAGACGGCTTTAGCATGAGTCTTTCTAGCCGCCGCAAAAAGTTTGTGCCCCAAACAATCGACGATGGCCTCTTGCACTTCATAGCAAACATCGGCGACAGTCTGTTCGTCTAACGGCCGTTCCAGACCATCAACGGCCGTGCGCACAGCGGTCTTCAAACCCGAAAAACTGAATACCGGGCGCGGGTCTTTGTACATCGGTCGCGGGAAAGTGAAAACACCGGGTGTGCCTTGCTTTGCCATCCGGTCGATTTGTGGTCCACCAGGATACGGCAAACCCAGCAATTTTGCCGTTTTGTCGAAGGCTTCGCCTGCCGCGTCGTCCAAAGTGCCGCCCAATCTTTCGTAACGGCCAACCTCCGGCATGTGGATCAATTCACTGTGTCCGCCAGAGGCCACCAAAACCACCGCCGGAAAAACCATGTCCGCCGTCAATGCATTCGCCAAGATGTGCCCCTCAATGTGGTGCACTCCAACCAACGGCAAGTCCGCGGCCATGGCCAGAGCTTTGCCCGTACTCAGCCCCACAAGCAACGCGCCGATCAAACCCGGACCAGCTGTCACGGCTACGCCATCAAGATCGGATAATTTCAACTTTTGACGCTGCATCAACACATCGACCAAGGGCAACAAGTTCACCAGATGGGCGCGGCTCGCCAACTCCGGCACCACCCCACCAAAGTGTTCATGCAAATCCACCTGACTGGAAACCAGATTTTCGGCGACACCCTTTTCGCTGTCGTACAACGCCACGCTGGTGTCGTCACAGGAAGTTTCTATGCCCAAGACCTTCAACGCGACAACCTTTCCGGATTCACTGGCCAGATGCGTTCGCGCAAGCTGGCTTCGGCACTGGCTTCTTTTTCCATGGCCCCAAAGACCGGGCCAATAGCGGCGGCAATTTCACGGACCAAGACACTGCGGCTGCTCGCTCGATCTGCAGCAACAGTACCGGCCAAACCGTGCAAGTACGCCCCAAGCAAAGCGGCGTCCAAGGCCGACATGCCCTGGGCAAGCAACCCACCGATCAAGCCCGTCAACACGTCACCGGTGCCCGCATGGGCCAACGAATCGTCGCCGCTCGCGTTGACAAAGACCCTGCCGTCGGGCGCTGCTATCAATGATGGTGCTCCTTTGAGCATCACGACGACATTCCACTTCTTCGCGTATTCAGCAACCAACTCAAAACGGCGGCTTGTCACTTCGGTGCTGGTCAGGCCCACCAATTGTGAGAATTCACCGGCGTGCGGCGTGAGCACAACTTCACGCGTGCCAAAAACAGGGTCGCGGTTGAGTCGAGAGAATGCGCCCAAACCATCGGCATCTACAACCACCGGTTTCGTTTGCGCAGCCAAAGTCTCACAAACCCAAGCGTCGGTTTCGGGGTCGGCGTCTAGCCCAGGCCCCACGGCCAGAGCCTGGCTTTTTAGCTGCATTGCAGCAAAGTCCGAGGTACTCAAGGGGGCAATGGTCCCGCGCTTGGTCCCTGGCACAGCCTGGGTCACGACCTCTGGCAAACTCACCCGAATCGCCATGGCCACGTTCTCCGGAACCACCAAGGAAACCAATCCTGCACCAGACCGAAGAGCGCCCATACCGGCCAGGATCGCCGCGCCGCTAAAACGATTTGAGCCGGCCACCATAACCAACGTGCCAAAGGTATACTTGTGAGAAAGCGAGGTGCGCATCGGCAATAAGCCAAGGTAGTCGTCACGGCGCAACCAATGCACGTCTGGTGTGTGAGCAGCGCAGACTTCAGGCGCGAAGCCGACATCGGCCACTTCGATTTCACCGGCGAAATCGCGCCCAGGACTGAGCAACAAACCTCGTTTGGGCAGCCCAACGGTAACCGTCACATCGGCCGCCAGCGCTACCGGATCGACAGTGCCGTCGTCGCCGGAAACGCCTGATGGAATATCCAGCGCCAAGCAAGGAATGCCCGCATCGTTGATCGCACGGATCAGCTCGGCATATTCGCCCCGTAAGGGCAGCTTCAGCCCTGTGCCAAGAATGCCATCGACGACAATTTCGGCCGTCTCGCCCAGTTCTTCAAAAGCGGCGGCCCAGTCCGCTTCATCGGGCGCGACCATGGCCAAATCGCCAGGCAATTTGTCATAGTTAGCGCGCGCTTCACCATGCAGTTCTTCGGGCTGAACCAAGAGCATCAGAGTTGTCGGGCAACCCGCTTCACAGATCAGCCTGGCCACAACCAATCCGTCGCCGCCGTTGTTTCCTTTGCCACAAATGATCAAGACGCCAGTCTTACGCTCTTCGTCTTCATCTTCGGGCGAATGTCCACAGGACTCGTCGTGCACATGAGCGTGCTCGTGGCTATGTTCCTGCTCATCTAAAAATTCCAAAACACGTTCGGCCATGATTTCGCCCGCGCGCTCCATCAGATCCAGGGCCGGTGTGCCAGCGGCGATGGTCGCTTGCTCGATGGCTTGCATTTCTTTGGAAGTGCTCACTCGCATATTCAACTCTCCGCCGTTTCAGAATTCAATTTATCCAACACGCCCAGCAATTCCTCAAGATCATCAACCACATAGTCGGGCTCTGTGCCTTCGGTCTCCAGCTTATCCGTGTATTGGCTGTAGATGTCACCGTAGCGGGCATACACCGTGTGCAACCCGGCATTGCGACCACCCAAAATATCGCGCTCTTTCCAATCGCCTATCACGACCGTTTGTTCGGGCAAGACATCTAGTTGTTCCAAGGCCATTAAAAATGGGCGAGGGTCGGGTTTGTGAGCCCCCGTATCATCGTGGGTCAACACAACATCAAAGCTATGTTGCAAACCCAAGCCAGTTAGCCGCAACCAGGCTTCGAAACGCGGCGCGTCACTGACAATCGCCAACTTGTAACCCGCCTTTAGTAAGCGTGTGATCACCATACGCGCGTGCGGATAGGTCACCAAAGCACCGTCGCGAGCCCGACGATATGCCACCACTGCCGCGGCCAACATCCGGTCATCATTGGCGCCCAACACCTGCGCCAAATAGAGATTAAAAATGCGTTGGTGCTCCATGCCCTTTTCTTTATAAAGAGCAAAAATTTCGTCCACCGCAGTTTGTCGCTCTCTCTGCAAACCAGCATCGATCATGGCACCAACCGCGGCTTGGATGGCGACCTCTTTGGCCTTCATAAAATCGGTCAAAGTATTGTCGAGATCAAAAATCACGGCTTGGATGCGACGTGCCGCTCTCTCTTCATTATTCAATTCACGAAATTCGGCCACTGGCGGGCCCTTTCATTAATTTGATCAGTTATGCGGGAGTCTCTTTGCTCATGATAACTGCTTAGCTAGCGATTGCCCAGAAATGCGATGGAATACACCTGTTCACGAGTCTTCTGTTGCCAATAGCCGTTCGGCGACCGATCATTGGCCCATGGACAATTTCCAAACATCGCCCCCGCCATCATTGAGCCTATGGGACCGTTGGCCCGCCCCGCGAATCCTGGGCCTAGCAATACTCTTGATGGCCACCAACTTTATTCTCCAGATGGTGTTTTACACCCTCATTGGCGGCCTCTTTGTGCCAGTCTTGATGGGCACCATCGGAGGCGTCATCTTGCCCCTAGGCTGGCTCGCGCAACGGAACCATTTTCCATATCGCACAGACTACAGCCTGACCACACCCAAACCGGTAACGGCGCTGCTGTCCGGTCTGGTGGCCTTGGCGGCCCTGGTTCCGACTTCTCTCCTGGCCCAGTGGAGCATGAGTCTGCACCCTCCCGATCCTGAATGGGCTTCATTCATGGCCGAGAACATGCCGAGTGGTGCTGTGGAAACGGGATTGGCTATTTTGACGGTAGTGATACTAGCGCCGCTCGCCGAAGAGTTGATCTTCCGTGGTTTCATTCACCGGCTAGCTTCTCGCAAGTGGGGCCCGCTGGCCGCGACCGTCATTTCGGCCCTGATTTTTGGCCTAATCCACGGCGAGCCTTGGTATTTGTTCGGCCTGGTAGGAATTGGAATCGTCTTGGCATTGGTGTACGAAACCACCGGCTCAGTGCTCGCCTGCTGGATCACTCATATGGTCCACAATGCGGTTTCGCTGGGAATGATGCTCGCCAATAGCCAACCCACCAGTGAAGTGGCACCCGTCACGATCACTGATGGGCTTATTGGCGCCGTTTCGCTAATGGTTTTGGTGGTGCTTTTGAAGACCTTGCATCGCTTGAACAAGTCTTATTAAACGAACTATTTATCCGACTCGCGCACAGCCCGTCCCAAGCTTATTTCGCCATTGTCGATGCGAATATTGAATCCACATACCGGATTGTGACAAACCCAAGCCTTGTACCGAATCGCCGCTCCGTCGCGACCGTAGTCCGATAGTGGCAACAAAATACCGTCGCTGCATTTATTACAGGGGGGGAATTCCATGACATCTCCATAGCAGGCTTGACGCCCGATTTGCGTTTTACAATTGAATATTGAGTCCCCTGATCCACACGACCCTGACACCCGCAAGTGGTTCGCCACCACCTATAACCAAATCCTAGCAAATTCAGCTCAAATTTCAACCATTAGGTCTTTTGAGGTTTTTTTCGTGCCGCGGGAAACAGCACATTGTTGAGAATCAAACGGAATCCCGGCGACGTGGGATAAAGATCCAAATCAGTCGGCGGATCACCCACGCGATGCTGATAGTCCTCGGGGTCGTGCCCGCCTAAAAAGGTCCAGGTGCCCATTCCCCGTTTGCCGTGAATATATTTCACTTCTTCGGTGCCTTCGACAGCTGCCAAAACAATAGCCGCTCGTTTCAAGTGACTTCGCGCATACCCCGTGGTTTGCCCCAAAAAGCCATTGATCACATTAACATGGTTCTGGGTCAACATGGCCGGTACCGGATCGTACTTTGCGGCGAACGCAAAGAGCGTGAAGTAGTCAGCCATCGCCCCGCGCATCATGGCGTAGTTGCTGGTGTCCAAATCAGAGAATTCATAGATCATAGGGTTGGTGGTCAGCTGAAAATCTTGAAAAGCAAAGGTGCCGTCGAAATCGGCCTTTTGGCGGTAGGCCGGATCATAGGGAGTTAGGTCAAAAGGTGCCGGCACGATATCCGTATTGAGCCACGCCAACGCGATATCAATCGTATCTGTCGCGCTGCACATCGCAAACAGGAAGCCGCCACCCTCCACGTAGGTACGGATGGTCTCAGCGACCTTGTGCTTCAACTGCCAAACGTTTTCAAATCCCAGTTGGCCCGCCATTTCCTCGTGAAAATGCTTCTGTTCGAGGTACCATGGTTCCAGCCCAAAGTTGGCGTAAAACTTTCCGTATTGCCCCGTGAAATCTTCGTGGTGCAAATGCAACCAATCGTAATCAGCCAACTTACCGCTAAGCACATCCGGATCGTAGATCAATTCGTAAGGCACCTCGGCATAGGTCAGTGCCAATGTTACCGCATCATCCCAAGGTTGCTTATTCGGCGGGCTATATACCGCAATCCGTGGCGGTTTCTCCAGCAAGATCTCTTCCATATTCTCTTGCTTCACAATTTCTCGAATCGCCGCCACTTGCGGCTCTTCGATGATCTCAAAATCGACACCCAACAAACGGGCATCCAGCTGCACACGGGCGTTCTTCTCGATCAAGAAGGAACCGCCGCGATAGTTCAGTAACCAATTCACTTTTTCATCAGCTTGCAGAGTGTGAAAGGCTACGCCATAAGCGCGCAAATGATTGCGTTGATCAAGGTCCATCGGGATCAGCAAATAGCTCTTCGCAAATGCGCTGCCAGACATCAACAGCACCAGCAAAATCGCAATTGCTGACAGCGGTCTCAGATTCCGTTGCATATATATCCTCGCCCTAATTTGGGAGTGTTTTCAAGTGGTCGCGCACGTCATCGCTGAACAAGTAGTTAGGATATTGTGAAAGCAGTTGTTCCCAAGCCGTGCGTGCTGCTGTGCCACGGCCGCCAGCTTGCAAGAGTTCACCCTGCAACTGGAGCGCGCGGCCAGGGTAACGCCCATCGGGGTGTTCCAAAACGACTCGTTTCAATATTGCCAAAGACTCGTCCACGCGATCGTGCTCCGCATAAACCAAGGCCAGCTCAAAGAGAGCCTTTTCGTACAGGTGTTGCGGCGCCGTCAGGTCAAGACGGCGTCCAGCTTCCACCACAAAATCTTCCAACGCCACAACTTGGGCATCGGGCTGAGATGTTAAATCGTAGTATACCGACGGCGAGTAGAGCGCCAGAATATCTGGTCCACCCGTGGGGTTTTCCATCTCTTCAGAAATAATGAGGCCCAAATTCAACGCATCGTTGGCGTAACTGGCCCCCGGATTATCCAAGGCAATGACCGCAAAGCGGTCACGAGCCGTGGCAAAATGTCCTTCGGCCAAGTCCAATCGAGCCAGGTGATAATGCGCGTGTCCACCGGCTTGGCGAAAACGGGGATCACGGCCCAAGCTCGTCAAAACAACTCGCCCACGAGATGTGTCACCAGCCGCCAAATAACTTTCGCCCAAAGTCAGTCGCACCAGGGCTAAGCCTGCAGTAGGCAAATCCAAATTCAGCAGCATGTTTTCAAGACGGCGAGCGGCGCCATTCGCATCGTGTAACTGGTCGCGTTCATATATCGCCAATTTAATACGTGAAGAATACAAATGCTCACTGGCCGGGTTCGCTTGTTCAACAACGTCCAAGAGACGACTGAATTTCACGACACTGCTCGCCGGGTCTGCTGCTAGGCGATCCATTTCCAAAGCCGTTTCGCAAGCCGCCGCCAGATAGTCGGCCGCTCTTCGTCTCAATATGACGTCACTGGTTTCTGGGCCGGCTAGCCGCCCTAGGACTTCTAACAAATAGTCTATGGAAGCCTCGATCTGCGCTTCATCTGTCAGCAGTTTTAATTCGCGAGTGAGTGTCAGGCAATTCTGCAACAACACCATTGCCAAATTGGATTTAACAAAAAGCGGGTCAACCAACTTCAGGGCGCCTTTTGAGTCACCGTTGGCGACCAACAAATTAGCGACAAGCAGCGCTTCACCACCTTGAGCTTCTGGCTCGCGTGCACGCTTCTCCAATTCCGCCACAAAGTCTTGATGCTCCGCAGGCACATACGGCCCTTCCAGAAGTTCCGTTCGCACCAATGAGTAGTTGTACGGATTGCCCCGCAATTCGATGCTCAATTCCGCCGCGGCTTCTTTCTGGCGCCCTTGCCCCAACAAACCCACGGCCCGTTGCCGCACGAGAAGCTTGGGCTCGCCCAACTCCACCCGCATCGAATCAATCAAATCGACAGCCATAGCCGGATGTCCGCTTTGCAGAAACATATCCATACCAACAATTGTCGCGCTGCGGTGATTGGGGTTTGTCTCGATATATTTCCCTACCGAGATACGCGCCGAGTCAAGTTGCCCGACTGCCAGTAAGGAACGGGTCAACTCGCGCCACAGGCCTGGAATTCGGCTCTGCTCAACCAACGCTTCTCGGCTCAAGGTGACCGCTTTTTCATGATCGCCCTTGAGCTGTGCCAATTTGATGCGCCGACTAGCAAGTTCTCGTGCGACCACACTGTGTTGCTCCAAGTCCATCAGCAATGTTTCAGCCCGACTCAAACTGCCTAAAGCCAACAAGCGATCCAGTTCGATCATCCGGCGGCGCAAGACCATCAATTGTTGAGCCTGCACAGCATCGGGGTTAGGCTTCGTCCTCAAAAGCTCAGGTGGGATTTTGAGCGCCTTTTCTTGCGGGCGTTTCGGTTCAACCGGATTCTGCGCCGAAGCGTCGGGCAACCCGAGAAAGAGAACGATGCTGAACATCAGAACACGCCAAATCACGGTTGATCTCCTGGCGTTTCGATTGCTCTCGTATCGCGGCTAAGAGAGTCCAAGGCCGTAAAATAACGTCGCACCAAATCCCTGTACTCCATTGGAGCCTGTTCGAGAGGATGATAACGCAGACGGAAGCTGTTTTCATTTTCAGAATCTGACTCTAACCCGCCTCCACGCTGGTCGGCGTAAACTTCATCCGAGCTATTGCTCTCGCGCCGGTTGTTATAGTCTCGGCGGCGGGCGCTGTTGCGCGCATCGAGCATCCGACTGAGGATTCGTTCTTGGCGGATCAAAGTTTCTTCGCTCACGAGGCCTTCCTCGATATCTTGGCCAATGCTTTCCATATCGCGGCCCATTTGCCCCAAGTCCCCAAGCAAGCGGTCGCCTTCTTTGCGCTCGGCTTGCTCGTCGGCAATTTCTCCCATGCGTTGCGCCATCTCGGCCTGTTGGCTGCCCAGACGCCGCATCTCGCTGCGAGACTTTTGACTTTTGCCGCGATTGGCTAACATCTGCCGTAACTCTTCAGTCACGCCATTGAGTTTGGCTTGCTCTTGCGCCATCTCTTGCAACTTCTCACTGGCCGACGACGGTGAAGACTGACCACTGCCGCCGCTTTGCCCCTGCATTTGCGCCTCGGTTAATAGTCCAATCACAATACGGTTGGTTTGTGACAGACTTTCTCGGGCCTGGCGTCGAGCAATCGGCGCCCGGTTGTCTTCCATCGCCTGCACACTGGTTCCCATGGCCTCGATCAAGTCATCCAATTGGCCCATTATTTTCATCATGCGGTTTGGGGATTCGGCCATCAGTTCGCCTACTCCAAGCCGCACCTGTCCCGCCGCACGTTGCACCCGATGCTGGTTGCGCGTCAATTGCAACGACTGCACATCCCGCAACTGCGCCGGAATCATTTGAGATATTTCTTCCTGCTTAGCCGACAAAGCCAACATGTCGGCGGCAAAGCCGCGCAGACTGCCAACTTGTTCCATCTTCATGGCTTGTTCCATAGCTTGTTGGGATTCGAGCAGGACACTGTACAAAGACCCCAAATCGCGTAACGCCTGTTCTTGCATTTTAGCCGCTTCGGAGGGATCCATTTGTTCCAATTGCTCGCTGGCTTTGCCCATGCTGTCTTTTTCTTGCTGTTGCTCGACCTGCTCGAGAGCCTTCTCCATGGCGTCTGCCATCTCTTCGTTAGACTCACGCGGGTTGGCTGCATTTTCTTCGCGCAAATTTTCCAAGGCTTCTTCTAGCTTTTCTTGCAACTGAGCCAGTTCCTCTTCAAGTGCCTCTTGACGACGCGCCAATTCTTCAGCAGATGGTTCGGATGGCGACTCCCCACCGTCTTGTTCTCCCGATTGCTCTTCGGAACCCGTCTTGGGCTCGGCGTCTGAATCCTGCTCAGACGATTCACCGGATTCATTCTCTGCCGAATCGGAACTGGATTCTGGGTTTTCGCTGCTCGCATCTTGGCTCTCAGATGGTTCGCCTTCAGCATCGGCAGAGTCACTTTCAGATCCACCATCTTCAGACTCGGCGGAATCGCTTTCGGCTCCTTCATCTTCAGAACCCGCGGTCTCTTCGTCGCCCTCAGCTTCAGATTCTTGTTGAGCTTCGAGCGCGCGGCTCAAGTCAGCTAACTCTTGCTGTTTTTGGATCATCTTTTCCAACAACGCCGTCAACCCCTCGAGCTCCTGCTGTTGGGCCATGCGTTTGAGCATGGCCAATGCAGCGTCCAAACGTCGCGCCATATCGGCCTGATTTTTGGCCAC
>JBLIOK010000027.1:0-13452 GCA_047639735.1 Candidatus Krumholzibacteriia bacterium
GCGCAAATTGATTTGGCCCTGGGCCAACAGGCATTGATTCAAGACATGACCCGGCAGACAGCCCAACTGAGCGACGCCGAAGACCGCGCTGAGGTCGACGCCGCCCGCCAAAGACTCGCCGGCACCATCGTCAAATTCGATCGCAATCTCGCCGCTTTGATTCACGGTGGTGAAGGCATCGATGCCAGTGGACAAAATATTACTGTAGAACGGACTCACGACGACACCGCCCAGCTCGCATTGGCCGACGCCGCTGATGTTTGGCTTGAGACCGGCTTGCCACTTTCTGACCTGACCGCCGGCGAATTCTCGGTCTACAGCGCTGCCGGCCAAATTGCCGTACAAAACCTACAAGGCAATAGCGTCGAATTGATGCAGCACATGGGCGCGACAGCCAATGCCATGCGCATGGGTGTTCACGTACGCAGCAGCATCGCTAGGTTTGCCCGTTGGGCCGCCGTTGGTTTGGCCATTCTCGTGGTTGGATTCGGCTATTACCGGCGCAAAATCTTGGCCGCTGAATCGAAGACCACCGCGCCTACGGAAGCGCCTGCACCAACGCCACAAGCGCGCCTTTTCGGAAATCAACCTGCCCCGGTGAGTCAATCACTCAGCCAACCGATGGGGCAACCGGCCAGCGAGCGTCCCCGTCAGGCATTCGCTTCACCAGTGAACTTCGAATCAGTCAACGCATCGGTCGACCAGATGTCCGTCGACATGAATACGATTGCCGGCAGCACAGACAAAATGCGCCTCGCCATCGATTCAGTGGGAAACGCCCTGCAAGGCATGTTCTACAGTTTAACTGAGATGGCTCAAGACACGGCAGAAGGCCATAAGATTGTCCGCAACGCTAACAACGCTGCCAGCTTTAGCGCCGATACAGCAGGTGACCTAGCGGCTTCCGCCCGTGAAATGTCTGCCGTAGTCGCGAGGGTGACTCAACTGGCCATGTCGACTAAATCCGTCGCAGCTCAAATTGATGGCGACGCCCTGCATACGGGAAAAACCGGCGAGGCCTTCACCTCCGTCGTTGCCGGCGAAGTCCAAGGCCTTGCTCATCAAACCAATGAAGCCACCCACCAGATCGAACAAACAGTGGCCGAAATTCTCGCTACCGCGCGCCAGTATGAAGAAGCGATTGGACTGATCATTAAGAACGTCAGCGCCATCAATAAAGTCAGCCAGGATCTCGGCGATTTGATGACCAGCCCTCCACCTCGCGTAGAACAAGGTGCGCCAGAAGAGTTGCCGAACGTCGCTGAATCAAGTTCGGCTGCCGGCCCCACCTTGGCAGCGGCGATGCCGCCCAAGGAACCCGTCACCGACGAAGTTCCAGAAATTGACGACATGTTCTCCCCAGAGGTTGAACAAGATATTAGCGTCGAAGATGCGGCCATGGAAACAGCCACCGCCATTGAAGATGTTGCGCAAGAAGCCAAAGAAATTGCAGATGTTGTGGTGGAATCTGAAGAAAAAGAGAGCAGACAAGTCGAGAGCCCAGAAGAGCCCGTCGACGAAGTCTTCATGTTGGGTCAAACGACCAAAAAACCAGACGCGCTAAATATTCCCGCTCTGCCGACAAGCGAACCGGCGTCAGAAAGTCCAGCCGTTGAGTCCCCCGTTGAAAGCGCTGAAGATGCCGTCTTTGTCCTCGGCAGCAACAAGGCCTCGCCCGCGCCAGCTGAGCCAGAACCGGTGACCGTGCCCGCCAAAGAACCCCAAGCAGAAGAAACTCAAGCAACGGGTTCATCGGGCAACATTTTCATGCTCAATAAACCCGAATAGGCCTTGAGCACGAATGGGGACGGCCTTAGGAGCTTCGCGGTCCCCAACTCTTCATTTTGGTCACGACGCCCGACACAACGATCAGCAACAAAACAATACCGCCGGCAACAAATGCCCAATCAGGAAC
The DNA here is from genome assembly GCA_047639735.1 of Candidatus Krumholzibacteriia bacterium. Taxonomy (GTDB): domain Bacteria; phylum Krumholzibacteriota; class Krumholzibacteriia; order LZORAL124-64-63; family LZORAL124-64-63; genus JAGRNP01. Next base: position 1,916 of record JBLIOK010000027.1, read on the forward strand.
CTTCGCCGCTTCGCCCGCTGCGTAACTGTGCAGACCACTCAAGAAATAATTCACGCCAAAGTAAGTCATGATGATGGACGAGATCGCCGCCAAGCTCAAAGCGGCGTTGAGCCACACCGAGCGCATGGCTGGTATCCAACGGAAATGCAGCACCACCGCGTAAACCAATATGGAGATAAAGGCCCAGGTTTCCTTGGGGTCCCAGCCCCAATAACGTCCCCAAGATTCATTGGCCCAAACCCCGCCAAGCAATGTCCCGATCGTCAGCAACCCCAAGCCCGTGATCAGAATGTTCTTGTTCACAAGGTCGAGTTCCTTAACGGCATTGCGAACGTTGTTTTTGCCTTCACCCTTGCCAAGCAGCAGCAACAACGTGAGCGCGCCGACCAAGGCGCTGAGCCCGAGGAAACCGTAGCTGGACGTGATAATCGTCACGTGAATATTCAGCCAATAGGAAACCAATACTGGCACCAACGGCCCGATGGCCGGATCGAAAGTCGAAAACATAGAGACGCCAATGACTACCGTGGTCAGCAGGGCGCCCAAACTAGCGGCCACAGCCAAACGATATTTCAACTCGAAGATCAGGCCCGAAAGAGCGACCGCAAGGCTGATGAACAACAGTGACTCATGACCATTTGAAATGGGAATGCGTTCGGAAGCAATCCACCTCAGCGTGTAGGCCAAGATCATGCCGCCAAATGCCACGACGTTCAGAAACACACCCAAGCTGTAGAACGGATTCTTAAAGCTGAGTCGTCCACCCTGATTGCGGAATAACTGCCACAGGTAGACTCCCATTAAAATAACGAACGACAACATCAACGGAATCGTCATCCAACGCCAAAGGTGACTTTTGTTGTAAAAAAGTTCGGCGTCAATAACGCGCTCGCCCGGCACAACCGCTGCGCCGTAGATTTTTTGCAAGGCCGTCGCTCGGGTCAAGCCGGTAACGATCACTGCGTTATTTCCGTTTTTCACCCCACTGGACAAGGCCCCGTGAGCCGCCTCAAATTCAGCCACACGTTCACTCGTCAAGAGCCCAGACAGCTCTTCAAAGTAACCCCAGGTATTGTTTTCGTCGTCGGGTATTGGGTAAATCGCCAATGTTTGCTCGCGAAAACAGATGTAGAGCAGATTAAAGCTTTCATCAAATCGGATGAGGTCGCGCTGGGTTTTACTGCGCTCACGATCCGGCGTGCGGTGAGCAACCCTCACTTTATCGCTGAGACTGTACTGACCATCTTCACCAAACAAACTCGCCGCCGAAACGTGAGTTGTCTCGGCGGTGACGCCCAACAGATCTTTCATTCCCGGTGATCGTTTGATGGAGATGATCGGCTTGTCCCACCAGTAAATGGGGTTCAAAGACCAACTCAAATACAAATCAACCGGATGATGACCCTCAAATTCAGAGCGTTTTGTCACCTTCATCACCATCTCGCGAGCCATCGTATCCAGGGGCTTCATACGCCCTTGATAATCCTGGATGATCAATCGGGTCGCGAGGTCCCGCGCTTCGGGCGAAAACTCGACAAATCCGACTTCGGTCGCGTCATGTATGTGTTCGTCAGATGACGTGTCAGATTGGGCCGAGGCGCTGCCTACGAATCCACAAGCCAACATCGCCGCCAATACGGCTGCCGTTTGTTTCTTCTTTATGGGGAACAACGCGTCTTTGAGAATGATCAAGAGAAAGCCCAAAGAAATCATGATGTACCCCGCGTAGGTTGGCCACTTGCCCGGATCATGATTTACCGACAGCACCGTGCCGAGGCGATCTTGATCATAGGAAGATTGGAAGTGCTTCGAACCTCGGTGATTCATAGGATAATTCATATAGATGTGATGCTCGATGCCATCGTAGTCCATCTCGTCGTCAAACAACGACACGTAGCTTTCGTAGGTCGCAGGGTTGTCGCTGCCGGGATAGGTTGCCAAGACGAAGTCATCCAGTCTTACACTATAAGGCAAATAGCGAACGACAGGCCCGAAAGACAATTGGTATTTGCGGCCATTCAACTCAACATCTTGCGGCCGGTCATGCTCCATGCAGATGGCTTCAACGGCATTGTCGTTTTTATCGCGTAAGACCAGACGGGCTGCCGATCGGTTGTTTGTGTTATCCGAGTGGGACGGCGCCAATATCACCGAAGCCATGATTTGCGAAGGCACAAAACTGACATCACCGCTGGTATCACGATAGACAACGGCCTCGCGTAACGGGAAAACTTCTCCTGCCGCAAAACTGGTTTCCTCTTGGGCATTCACATCCATGGCTTTGATTTCGAACGAAGCCCGCGCCACGACACCGGTTTCCCCACCAGGCGCAAATTCCAGCCCTCGGTTGACCTGATACATCATATTGAGATCAGCAAAGGGGTCATCGCCCCCATCATGACCCATGCTGAAATCAGGGTGGAAAGCAAACAGTATGCGTTCGCCAGTAACACCAGCAGGTGTGGTGACCGCCACTTTAATCATGGGGTTAACCAACGGGCCATCCGGCCCCGTTACTTCTTCTACGCGAAAATTGGGATGAAAGGCTGTGATTTCGAATTGATACTCACCACAAGTCACCGTTTCGAATGCACCCGGTGTGACCGGTACAGTGCAGGAATCGCCGTCAATATTCAGCCGGAGATCGCCGTAGCGCGAAACCGACATGGTGTCGCTAAAACTTTGATCGCGAAAATGGGTTTTGATCGTGCCGATATCACCTCGCTCGCCCTGGACCATCATGTGTCCTTCTTCATGATCATGTCCGGCAATGCGATAGCTGAATCCTGCTGGTCCCCCAGGTCCTTCGCGATAAACCTCGGTAAAGTAGGGCCAATATTCGGTCACACCCAACTCAAATTCTTCACCTTCGAAACTGACATTCTGCCAGATATTATTGGCACCGGAACGCCACATCCGCAACGGGTAGGTGGCGATCTGGTCGTCGCGCACAACTTGCGCATGTGACTTGGCCGAGTAAATGTAGTTGACCGCTTCACCCTCGCGTATGGGCATCGTGCCTTCATATCCGAGGTTGCGCGTCATCCAGGCGCCCACCAAAATGACAACCATCGAGAGATGCACGAGCACAAACCCGACCTGGCGTTTCTGGTACGGCCAGCGTTTGGCGAACAAAAGCATCAAACTGACCGCTAACATGCCCAAGACAAGCTCGAACCAGCGGGTGGCGTAGATCAAATCATAGGCGCCGTCGCGCCCCACGTCGTTTTCGATAAACGTGCCGCGCGCCGAGGCGAAGGCCACGATGACCAACAAAAAGGCACTGAGTTTAACCGAGGAGAGCATACCAATTAGAGGGTGTTTAAAGAAAGCTTTCACGTCACAACCATTCCGTGATTTGTGGCTAACGCCGCCAGCAATCGCAGTGGACTACGGCGTCAGGATTGACTAGTATATTCAAAGTCCAACACATCCAGAACTCTAAGTTTCCCAATTCTGTTGCCCTTGTCAAGGAGATGCCGATGGCTCACCGAAATCAACTCTTATTTGCTGTAGTTATTGCCCTGATATTTGCAGCCTCCACGGCCTCTGCCCTCGGTTCGGGCGGCCACAACCGCGACGGCATGGTCATTGCCCTGACCATGGGTCACGGCTGGAGTTCCATCGACATTAACGACGATCAAAGCAACGGCGATGTGTCGACTTTTGTTCCAGCCTTTAAAATTGGGTGGGCGCGGAGCGACAACCTGGTGGGGTACATAGGTATTTCTGGCTGGAAACGCAGTAATTACTACTCCTACGCACCCAGTTCGGTGTCGAATTTCAATTTCGTGGCTGAAATCTATTGGTTTCCGACCGCGCAAGGGTTTTGGCTGAAAGGCGGGGCCGGAACGGGATCCATTGATGTGGACGTCTCGACTATCGATCCCACCAAACGCATTTCCATCCAAGAAGGTGGCTTCACATACACCTTGGGAGCAGGCATTGAATACCGAACAAGTGATACTTTTGCCTTTGGCATCAACTATGACTACACCAACGTTGATATTGGAGATCTTGATTTCGTAACAGGTGTCTCCGCGACCAATCACGTACTCGGTATCAGCCTCAATTGGTACCAGGAATAATCCCCTAAAAAAGAGCCGCCTTCCCTTTAGGAGGCGGCTCTTTTCTTTGTTCAATTTGAACTCTACTCCCAACGGCTCATTTGCGGCTTGGCCTTGTCCGGATATTCCGGGGCTACCGGAATGTCCCACCGGCCATGACTGTCAGCCAATTCTTTTAGCAAATGCTCAATCGCGTAATCCAGTTGCGAGTCCACGCCAGCCAACTCTTCATTCGGCGTATTGATGATGATGATGTCTGGTTCGACACCCCAACCTTCAACGGGCCAAGTACCATCGAGGCCATAAAGACCAAATTGCGGCGGTGTGGTGCCACCACCATCAACCATATTTTGATGTGCCTCAATGCCAGTTGTGCCACCCCACGTTCGCTCACCAATGGTCACACCCAGGCCCATACGCTTGATGGCTTCGGCAAAGAATTCGCCGTTGCTGTAAGTGTCGCCGTTGATCAGAACAACTAAAGGTCCGTGAAAGGCACGTTCCGGATTGCTGCCGCTTAAGCCTTCGCGCGGTTGAGTCAGGCCCCAGAGAACTCGCTCGAGGCGATCGATGATCATGTCACCGACAAAGCCACCACCGTTATAGCGGTCATCGATGATCATGGCGCGCTTCGATGTTTGAGGGTAGTAGTTGCGCCCGAACTCAACTAAGCCACCTTGCCCCATGTTGGGCAGTTGCAAATATCCAATTTGGTTGTCCGAATTTTCATCAACGTAATCTTGTTTGCTGTCCATCCAATGACGGGCGCGCAGGCTGAATTCTCCTCTCAGGGTACGTACCCGATGGGTTACCGCACCCTTGGCCTCTGCTTTGTCATTGGTCGTGATCGTGATGATCTTGTTGCCCTTATTGTGCAAGGACGCGTAGACGTTTTCGCCAACCTTCACTTCCGCACCATCGATGGCGATCAAATAATCACCTTCGGCAATAGCCAAACCGGGTGCAGCCAAGGGTGACCGAAAGCGTTGATCCCAAGAAACGCCGGGAAAAATCTTGCTGATTTGATAGAATTCCGCGTCCTCGACGGCAGTAAATTCTGCGCCTAAAGCACCACTGCCTACGCGATCAGCGCCATCTTCAAAGTCGCCCCCAAAAATATAGGTGTGACCGATGTTCAGTTCAGAAATCATCTCGCCGATCAAATAATTCAAATCACCGCGAGTACCACAGCCGCCTACGAAGGGCGAATACTTGTCGTACATCGCCTGCCAGTCGACACCGTGCATATTTTCATCGTAGAACCAGTCGCGTTGGATGCGCCAGGCTTCGGCAAAAATTACGGGGAATTCGGCGAGTCGGTCGACATGCAACTCAACGGCGCTCAAGTCGATTTTTCCATCGCCCACTTTACCGCCTTTACTCGAACTGACCATTCCGTAGGACGAACCGGCACGGTAGATCAGTTGTTCGCCGTCGGAACTGAGGTGGTAGTTGGCGATGCCGCTCATGATGGATTCGGCTTCTTCGTCTTCAAGAGAATACTTGAGCAAGTCCAAATTGCCGCCGGTTGTGTCATCGACGTTTTGATACTTCAGGAATTCAGGATCATCCTTTTTCAACATCAAGAAGCCGCCTTCGACGGCCGTCAGGCGAAAGTAATTGCCGGCATCCACACCGTCGCAAGCCAGTACTCGTGCGGCCAGACCTTCGACATCCAAAGTCAGCTCGTCCGCTTCTGCGTCGCTATCTTTATCTTCATCTTCGCCTGCGTCCACGGCAACCGCGACATCATCCATCTCAAATGGCGAACGTACGTCGTTTTGGAGCAAGAACATATACGGCTTGCTCATCTTCAAAAAGACATGGGTTTGATCCTGGCGCCCCATGATCGGATTGAAAGTACGATTGGAGAGGAAATACAAATATTTGCCATCAGGCGAAAACGATGGCGACCAGTCTTCGGTCATATCATCGGTCAATTTTTGACTATCACCGCTCTTGGTATCATAGAGATGAATCGCTTCGTTCATGCTTTTGGTTTGCGAGGTGAAAGCAACCCAACGGCTGTCTGGCGACCACACGTAGTCCATAATCCCCCAACGTTCCCAAGCATCATCGTAATCACTCTGAGCGATCTCTTTGATCTTGCCAGACGCCACATCGACCAAATGCAATTTCATGAATTTGTCGCTGAAGATCAGCGATTTGCTATCCGGCGACCAGACAGATTGGTTCATATAGCCAAAAGTGCCGTCAGTCAGTTGGCGCCATTCTTCTTCGCCCCTCTGGTCGACGAGATAAATCTGTTCGTCTCCACTGCGGTCCGAAACCATGGCGACCCAACGCCCATCCGGACTCCAGGTCGCGTTCTTTTCGCGACTACCGCTAGTGCGCGTTAGATTCAGGCCATCCCCCTTATCACTGGGAAGGTTCAACACTTCGCCACGAGCGACAATCAGTGCCCGTTCGCCAGCTGGTGAAAGGCCAAACGAGCCGCGCCTCGGTGCAGCAGTCACCAATTCAGGGCGCAGATGGCGGCGATCCGAATTGATGTTGATCGCCACGGTTGAGGTAGTTCCAGAAGCCGTGTCCAGGACGTTTAATCCCGGCCCATTTTGGTAGACGATCTTGCCGTCGCCGTAGCTCGGCCACTTCACATCAAATTCGGTGTGTTGGGTGATGCGGGTCGTCGATTTGTCAACGGGGTTGTACCGATAGATATTTAGATTGCCGTCTTCGCGGTCGCTGTTGAAATAGATACCGTCCGAGCCCCACATGGGGAATTGGTCGCTACCCGTCCAATCGGTCACCTTTACGATATCTCCGCTGCCAAAATCCACGACCCAAATATCCTGGGCGTTTCCACCTTGGTATCGTTTCCAGGTGCGGGTATGACGGCCGTAGCGATTAAAGGCCATAGCACTGCCGTCCGGAGCCATCGAGGCTAAGGAACCGCGGTCAACGGGCAGGCTCTCAGCCATGCCGCCAGCAACGCTTATGGAGTAAAGTTCGCTAGCAAAAAAGGGCGCTTCGCGATTCGAAGAAAACAAGACACGTTGGCCGTCAGGGGACCAACCGCACACGGTGCCGCCGCCGGGGTGGAAAGTCAACCGCACCGGCACGCCGCCTTCTCTCGGCATAATGTAGACATCGCCCCCGCCGTCATAGTCGCCAGTAAAGGCGAGCAGAGAACCGTCGGGAGAAAACTTTGCCGATCGTTCAATGCCTTCATGACTGGTGATGCGTCGTGCGTCACCGCCGGCCACCGGCACAAGCCACAAATCGTCTTCGTATGTAAATACAATATTGTCGGCATTCACGTCAGCATATCGCATGACGTAGCCAGGGCTGCTGTCGTCTCCGAAAGCGGCTACGGCCATGGATGTGGCCAGCAACAAGACAAATATAAATAGGCGATTCACAATAAACCTCCGGCTGAATTCGGCAAGGCGCTACTCGTACATGAAGCGACGGGGCGTGGCGCGCAATATAACCTACAAATGTTCCGTGCGGAAGATTGTTGCACTTGGAGCCAACCTGAGGCAAGCTGAGATTGAGAAGTCAGATTCGCCCAAGATATAGTGGAGGTTGAAGCCAAGATGGATAGCAATATTCGGCCCGAAGCGCCCGATGATTACGCTCGGGTACATGAAATCACCAAATTGGCCTACGAGTCCGAAGGCGAGGCCAATCTCGTTAATACCCTGCGAACAGAGGCCAAACCGGTCATTTCTCTGGTGGCAGAAGTTGACGGCCAGGTCGTCGGCCACATTCTTTTCACGCCGGTAGCTATTGGTGATACGCCCGCCAACGCCTCGGCAATGGGACTCGCACCACTCTCGGTGCACCCAGATTTCCAAGAACACGGTATCGGCGGAGCCCTGGTCAAAGCCGGGCTTGAGGCCTGTACTGAAGAAAGCGCCGAAGTGGTTGTCACTCTGGGGCACCCCGAGTACTACTCGCGACACGGTTTTACTCCCGCCGTAGAAGAAGGCATCAGTTACGTTGGCAGAGATTTCGATCCCTTCTTTATGGTGATTGAATTGTCGCCTGGCGCTCTGGAAAACTTCCAGGGCGAAGTCAATTTTCACGACGCATTTGACGAACTTTAAGCCGACTCCTGAATTCTCAGCATCACCACTGGAGCAGCCCGATGTCCCCACCTCGCCCTCGATTTGAGATTCCTCACGTGTTTGTCCTGCTGACCATTGTGATTTTTGTCAGCGCGCTGTTCACTTGGGTGATTCCTTCTGGTGAATTCGACCGTGAGACCAAGTCTGTTGATGGGCACGAACGCACCCTTTTGATACCAGGTACCTTTCAGCATATTGATAAGAATTTTTCGGCCAACGCCGCTTTGCTTGGTGACGAGGTTGAAGGCAAGGCCACGCCAGTCGGATTGCAGGGATTCCTGACCGCCGTACCGCGCGGACTAGAAGAAGCAGCCGACATCATCTTTTTTATCTTCATTATCGGCGGCACATTTGGCATTTTGCAGCGCACCGGTGTGATCATTGCTGCCATCGGGTCGCTCTTGCGGAAACTCGGCTCTCGCAGCACAGCGTTGACTGTGATCTTGATGACGTTGCTGGCCATCGGCGGCTCGACCTTGGGTATGGGCGAAGAATACATACCCCTGATACCGGTCTTTATGATCGTTTCGCGGCGATTAGGGTATGATCGAGTTTACGGCTTGGCTCTGGTTTTTGTGGCCGCAGAAATAGGATTTGCCGCTTCGACGACCAATCCCTTTACCGCCAATGTGGCCCAAGGAATTGCCGAAATTCCCCTTAGCAGTGGGCTAACATTGCGCATTATCTTTTTCGTCTGCGCATTGGCCATTGGCATCCTCTACCTCTTACGATATGGCGCTCGCATCAAGGCCGACCACTCGCTGTCAGTCATGGGCACCGGCGGGTTTGAAACCGATGATGACGAAGCCGAAGACATTAATTTCACTGGTCGGCACGCTGCAATATTACTCTCCAGCGCCGCAATCTTTGGCTTCATCATTTACGCGGTACAAGAACATGGTTGGTGGATGGCCGATATGGCCGGCGGTTTTTTCCTGATGGGCATTGTCGCCTTCCTCATCGCTCGACTGTCGCTCAATGAAGCAGCTAGCGCCTTCGTCAAAGGCATGGAAGAAATGGTAGTGGCCGCTTTGGTGGTTGGCTTTGCCCGAGGCATCAGCGTGGTGCTGAACGACGGTCAAGTCATGGATACAATCGTGCATTCGGCAGCCGGGGTTCTTGGCCATGTGCCCCGCTACATCGCTGCCATTGGCATGTTGGTGTTCCAGTCCACGCTGAACGTTTTGATCCCTTCTGGCAGCGGCCAAGCCGCGGTGACTATGCCCTTGATGGCACCCTTGGCAGACATCCTTGGCATCACGCGCCAAACGGCGGTGTTTGCCTTCACTTGCGGTGACGGTTTCAGCAACTCGATCATCCCCACCAGCGGCGTATTGATGGCCATGCTCTCCTTGGCCAAAGTGCCTTACACCAAGTGGCTCAAGTTTATGATGCCCTTGTTTTTGATGTTAATGGGCTTGGCGTCGGTCTTTTTGGTCATCGCGGTGGCCATCGATTACCAATGACCAAATCTGGCAGCCTGTACGCCTCGCCGATGCTGTACGACATTTTGTACACGCCAGGAACGGCAGCAGAAGTTGATGCGCTCGAACGCATTGAAAAAAGGTTCGTGGGCCCCGAATTGGCCGATGATCGACTTTGGTTAGAACCAGCCTGCGGAACCGGACGGTACTTGCGGGTCGCGGCTGGTCGCGGTCGCACGGTGGCCGGTTTTGATCGCGATCAAAGCCAAATAGACTACGCCCAAAGCCGCCTTTCGGGGCAGCTGTTTCAAGCCGACATGTTAGATTTTACGAACACATTTCAAATTCAGGCAGCCATTAAATTCGCCTTCAATCCAGTCAATTCCATCCGGCATTTGCAATCAGATTTGGAATTCGTCCAGCACTTGAATCAAATGGCCCGCGCGCTAGCTCCGGGTGGGCTGTATGTGGTCGGTTTAAGTTTGGTCGACTATGGTAACGCCATCGCAGAAGAAGACATTTGGCGTGGTGCGCGTGGCCGCTGCCAGGTAACTCAATTGGTGAACTATTTGCCACCGGAAGGCCACTCCCGTTCCGAAACGGTCATCAGCCATTTGACGGTGACTCGACCCAGCGGAGTTCACCACTTCGACGCCACCTACGACCTCCACTGCTGCAACAAGAACGAGTGGCGAGAAGTCATAGAAAAATCTGATATGGAATGGGTGGCGACTTGCGATACGCAGGGTCACGCTAGCGACGAAACCATGCCCGCCTATCAACTCGAAGTATTGCGAGCCTAGCCCGACCTAGTAACACCCTTTTTTTGCCCGTTCCTTGCCGCACTATTTGCTCATTCGGATCCCTCGCCCTAACATCATCAATGCGATCGACTGACCACTGGTCGCAACCCCACCACTAAACCCTCGCTTGCTCAAGTGAACCGGTGTTCGTCCACCACGACACCCCACGCGCGCAAGAATGAGGGCATTTATGAAAACTCTACGACCAAGAAATTTGACGACCTGGGGAGCGTTAGCTCTAACAACTTCTCTCTTCGGATGCGCTCAAAATAACGAATTCATGGGCGGTGCCCTCGGCCAAAGTATGCCGACAATGCCCGCGAACCATTCGCTTCCTCATTATCCGCCTTTGGAAATATCTGGGCCTGCTGCCACCGGCCATATGGCTGAATCAGAATCTGACAAAGAAGATCAGACCGCAGTTGTAACCAACCAATTGGCATTGCTGGGCATCGCACCCAATCCATTCAACCCCATGGTGCAAATTGATTTTACGGTACCGGCTGAAAGCCGATCAGTGTCGTTGACAATTCACGGTGTGAACGGGCGATTGGTGTGTCGGTTGGTAGAAAACGAATACGATGAAGGGACTCATACGGTCACTTGGCGCGGGCGCGACGACGGAGGGCGGCGACTGCCCTCCGGCGTTTACATTGCCAGACTCCACGCCGGTGGCGAAGTCATCATGCGCAAGATGCTGCTGATCCAATGAACACTATTGCACCAAGGCCATTTTTTGCACGACGGCGTCGCCATCGACTTGCAAGCGGGCAAAATAGACACCACTTGCGGCACGCACACCGCCGTCTGTCATGCCATCCCAACGCACTGTTTGCAGGCCTTCCTGACGGGCCGCGGTCAAGGTACGCACCAAACGACCATTGACGTTATAGACGGCCAAACGCACCGAGCGTGGGTTCTCCGGCAAGACAAATTGCAATTCGGTGGCGGGGTTGAAAGGATTTGGCGCAGCCGACAAGGCCAAGCGATTCACGACCGGCAATGGAGCTGGTGAAGCAGCCTGGAGGTCGAAGGTCATCGTGCCCAACGGAACGCCTGGCGTGAAGGGAGTGCCGGTAATTTGGAAGGCTGGCACCGCCGGATTGGTAGTGCTGTCGCCCGAGTTGTAGGTGGTTCCGTTGTCTGTGC
>JBLIOK010000028.1:0-13393 GCA_047639735.1 Candidatus Krumholzibacteriia bacterium
GTTGACCATGAGCACTTCATTTTGACTCTCGGCCAATACCACCCGGCCGGCCACTTCGTTCAAAGGTGAAACCGGCACTGACCAATCCAAAAAGGCCGTCCCTACCCAACCAGTTCCATCTGGAGCCGAAGGCCCGACGAGGAATGGTTTGCTGGTCCATACACCACCACGCACGGGTGTCCGCAATTCCAATTGCATTTCACTCGGCTCCGCCAATACCTTCTCCGCCAACCGCACGGTCACGCGACTAATACCCAGCGGCCGTTCCTGCTCCAAACCAACAATCAAACTATCGAGATAAGTGAACCTGGCGACTGAATTAAGATCTTGGCTCAACCTCGGCTCAAACTGAGACCTTGCTGTGCGGGCAGTTTCGTAGAGAACTCGCCAATTTTCGGACCAGTCTTCGCCTGCTTTGACCTGGCTTTGCAAAGAGGCGGTTTGCCCACGACACTCGGCCCATACTTTATCAAACTCGTGTTGTAAATACGCCAAACGAGACTGCATATCGGCGGCCAGATGAGCTGACCAACGGCCCAAGAATGGGTCCGTCGCCGATTCATTCATCGCCTGCCATTGTTCCAGTGTGGTCAGCGATGTTAAGGAATCGGCAAAGGCAGCAGCGGCCAGCGCGGCTGATGGGCTATACAGATGCGAAGGCACCGAAGCGTCAGCGCTATTTTTGGCAAGGGCCTGTTGGGCTGCTTCAAACTTCATCCGCTCCAAGAAATCCAGATAGAGATCTGGGTCGAATTTCACAGCCGGATTCTGCTCAAGTGATTTCCACGCTTGGGCCGACACCGTGATCTTTTCAATCGTCAACTGCGGCGCCTCCAAAGCGGTATAGAGAGCCAAAGTGGCGCCTAGCAATTGAGGAGCGTTTTGATGAGAGAAACGGCCGGACTCTTTTCGCAGTCCGATCAAAAGCTCTTTGGCTTCTGCCGTAGGCCATTCATTGACGTCAAATCGCCCAGCGTAAGGCAGACTGCGGTTAGTTTGCTCACGTTCAGCCCTTTTGAGGCGGATAAACGCGTAGGCGCTGTTCCGGTAGGCCCTGGTGATGCGACTAGCCGTCGGCACAACATTAGCCGCGGCGCGCCCCATCTGTTTCTCCCAGTCGGCCGACCAATGTGGCGCTTGGAATAGGCGCACAACCTCTGCCATACCGTTGACGTGTCGCCGGGATTCGCGCAACTCTTTACGAATGACCGTCGTGCCCATGCCCAAACGCACGTCTGCTAAAACGCCCTTTTCCACTGCCGCCAACGAGTCCCAACGTGCGCTGATGGCCGCATCGGACAACTTGGGCAGATCACGCCAATTGGTGCTGGTGGTCAAGGAATACCAAGCAAGTTCGAGACGATCCATTTCTTGTTTGATCACAAGCCCTTGCTGTGCCAATGCAACCAAGCGTTCCACTTCGCGATCGGCACGCCCTCCCTGTTGAATCCCTTCCGAGCCTAAGGACGTGAACAACGCGACCTGTTGGAGCAACGGGGTCGTCGCGCCTGACCGCAGGCGGCCAAGGGCCTTGTCGCGGCCAACATCGCTTGAAGCTGTCAGGCCAAATCCTTTGCCACCAGTGTGCCTCAAGGCCTTTCGGTAAACCTGACCTACATCCACAACTTCGAGCAAAGTTCCTGTATGGCTATTGTCGCTACGGCCGCCATCCATGCCTGGTATGCCAGCCCACGCCAAACTCTCGCTCAAAGTTTTGCCTTCGAACCACATGGTCCCTACCCAAGCGGCGAGTCCCAGAACCAACAGAACCGAAAAAGTGCGAAAGAAATGACTTCCGCCGCCGCGGCGACCGCGACGAACCGGAGACGTCAGGCGACTGCGGACTTTATTGCGTGAAGGGCTCGTAGGACGAGAAGTTTTGGATGCGGGATCGAGTCCATGAACCGGCATACTGCCGGTTCCACTTCTGACACGACCGGAAGCTGCGGTCATCGGTCGCAGACCCGGGCCACGCTGAATCATACTTTTGCGCACAAAGGGATTAGTCGCCGGAATTGACCCCGACGGGCCCACTTCAGGGCTTGGCGCTTGCAACGGAGTAGCCGTTTCGCGCGCGCTGGAATTGGCGAGGCCTTTTCCTGGTGCAAACACTGTCGGCGCCGTGACCGTTGCGGTGAACTCAAAGCGATTGCTCAAACGTTCCAGTCCGCCCAAGTCGCCTTTTTCAAGGAACTCTGCCACCAATTTCTTATACTCGTGTTGTTTTTCCGTTGCTCCCGTATCCAGATGAGCCATCATGAGCCGTTGCCAGCCCGCGAACGCTGTGCCCTCGGCCTCTTTTCCGGCCAATTCATATTTGGAGACATTAGTTGTGGTGAAGGAAGCGAAGTTGAGTTTCTTCCGCTCCTTGATCGGCAAACTGGCGATGATCAAAGCCAAAGCGCGGTCACTCGCTCGCACGGGCAATTCCAGGGACAAATGGAGTTCGCCGGTCATGATAAATTGCATCACGGCTTCATCCACCAAGCCAATATCAGCCGCGTTGGCCGCAGGGTGCACCAACGGAGCTTGGGAAGCATTGTCAATTTCCAGGCGATCGAGGCTTGGTCCACCTAGCCACTCGCTGCAAAAAGTCACCGCATTGGCGATAGCGTAAGGATTACGTCGATAAGCCGAATAGGTCGCATCGGAAATCACGAGGGCGTGAAAGAGAGGGACCTCTGCCGGCACAACACAAATGACGGCATACAGTTTTCCGCGCATCGAAGGCATAGACGACTGCAATGGGTGTGACAACAAGACCGGATGCGGCAAGCCCAATTCGGGCGGCTGCCCCCATGCTTCGCACAAACCGCAAATTTCGTTTGCCGCCTCGGCGCCCATACCGGCTGATCGAGCAAGCTCCCCACGCCCGGTTGCCTCTGAAAGGTGATTATGCCCAAATAACATTTGCTCAATGAATGACATTTGCGTCCCCGCTCCCTAGATATGATAAGCACCTCTTACAAAGAGGGGCTTGGGTCCTTCATCTCTATCGGCAAGAATCAGATTGGTTTAAGATATATCCGTAAAATGTTGCTATATTATCGTTTAAAGATTTTCCCGGTCGCCTGTAACTCAGGCCCGGCCTTGGGATCAAGCAACCACTTTATCCGCCGCAGGCCTTCTTCAATATCTGCCAGGGCTCCGCAATAGCTGAGGCGCAAATACCCTTCCATACCAAACTCAATGCCAGGCACCGTGACCACTTGCACCTTTTGCAGGATGTGATTGGCCAGCCGGGTCGAATCGGAATCGATGGCGCTAAAGTCAGCGAAGCAATAAAAAGTGCCTTGGGGAATGATATATTCAACACCTGGGATATCGTCCAATAAAGCAATTGTGCGATCGCGACGGTCTTGCAAGTCGAGCCGCAACTGGCCTACCGAAGACTGGTCGCCGATCAACGCCGCCGTGGCCGCCACTTGCGAAACGGTGCTCGGTCCGCCCGTCAAATGCGATTGCAAATTCGACATGGCCCGAATTAACTTTGACGGACCAACGGCCCAACCAATGCGAAACCCGGTCATGGCATATTGTTTAGAAACTCCATTGATCACCACGATGCCCGCCTCGTCAATTTTGGCCGCCGTGCACTCATAGCAATGAGGCACTTTGAGATCATCAAAAACCAAGCGATGGTAAATATCGTCGACGACCAAAGTGATTCCACGTTCTTGACACGCAACGATTATTCCCGAAAGCAGCTCGCGATTCAGGACTTTTCCCGACGGATTGCTGGGGCTGTTCAACAAAACAACCCGTGTGCGGTCAGTCAAGGCAGCCAACATCGCCGCCAAAGTCGGTTCATAAGTTTCAGGATCTGCCTCCACCGGCACAGACACGCCGCCAGCGATGCTTACCATCTCTGGATAACTCACCCAATAGGGGACCGGAAAAACCACTTCGTCGCCAGCATCCAACAAAGCAATCAGCGCCACCATCAAGGCTTGCTTAGCCCCAGCGGAAATCATGACGTTTTCACGCTTGGCTTCACGGCCATAGTACTCGGCCGTGTAACTAACGACCGCGTCTTTCAACTCCGGTGTGCCCGAGGCGGGCGTATAGCGAATCGCGCCCGTCCTGAGCCGATCCATTCCAGCATCAACGGCGCTCTGCGGGGCCAAGCTTTGCGGCTCACCACCCCCAAGATGCATGACAGGTTCACCCGCTGACCGCAAGCGCGCGGCTTCAGCGTTAAGTTGTAGCGTTACAGAAGCTCCGATGGAACGCGCAGTGGAACTCAAATGGGGCGTCGACGGCATGGGATCCCCCTCAGGCCATGAGGCTAGGTTGGCGGCGTGGCAGGAAGATAAACCCAGACCGACTCAGATGCTAACTGAAACTGCCCTAGGTCAATATTTCAGACGGGAAGATAACTACTGAATAGACAAACTGTGGCGCGGAGAACGTGCGCCCAGCACATCGTACCCTGTTAATGAAGGCATCACCGACAAGGCTTCAGTATAACGACAGGATGGATTCCAAAGGCACCAGCCTTGGCCACCGGAGCTGCGGGATGCCACCACTTGGGTTGCAATATATTCGCCGTCATATTGGCTCACGCGAAAGGGAAATGCTTGTAACCAAGGACGGACCTCAGCCTGCCCAAGGCTCAGTTCCGCAAATCGCCGGGTTCCCTCGCTAATAAAGTATTCGGGATCATCTCCTGGGCGTTTGCGGCCCTCGAAGCCAGGCGCAAAGTGAGAGGGGTAAATCATCGGACAAATCACGTCCACATACTTGGCAATAGTGGGCACGTGCTGCCCCGTTAGCGCTTGATCCTCTACTCGACCCCAGGCCATGATCCCGTACAGATCGGCACTCAGTTTCACGCCGTACTGGTCTATGGTATCACGCGCAACGGCCAGGAATTCTTCAATCACCTGACTGCGGCGTTGCGCAGTCGCCGCCAGATCGCCCTGCCAATCTTCCTGCCAGCCATTGGTTGGAAAGCGCATATAATCAAATTGGATCTCGTCAACGCCGGCGCGAGCCAATTCCCCGGCTAGGAATAGATTGTACTGCTGCACTTCGTCAAGTTCCGGGTCTAACCAAACGCACCCGCGTTCATCCCAAACACTACCCGTGCTGTCACGCAGAGCCAGATCAGGTCTCTGGCGGCCCAATTCTCCATCTAAGAATAAAGCGATGCGGGCCACGATATAGAGGCCTCGATCGTCAAAGCGCCGCACCATGTCCGGCAATGAAGAGATCACCGGTGCGCTGCGATTGTGCCCCCATTTGGCCAACGGGTGTTGGCTATAAAAAGAAACCCCGCCGTCAATGTCCTTAGCGTCGAAAACCACGGCGTTGCCACCGGAGGCAATAAATCGATCAACGCGATCCAAGACCGAAGACACTCCACAAGCAGGTCCGGACAAATAGATGCCCCGCAATTCGGCCCCTGAGTCCACCGTTTCTAGCACCACGCGGCCAGGCTCTTCCTTCATGACAGGAATTCGCAAAGTTTGCCCGATGCGCAAGAAATTGGAAGCCATCTTGTTTGTCGCGCGGATATCGGTGAGCATGTCGGTGAGAGAATAGTGGTTCGTCAATTGCCGAAACTGACCGCAGATTTTGATCAAAGAATCGCCATCTACGACGACGTAGTCCAGCGTATCAGCAGGCGCTTGGGCAGCGTACGAGGGGACAACACAAATCAGCGAAATGCCCAGGCAGAACCCGAGAGCAAAGCCTGTAAGCCCGCCTCTCCCCTTTCGCCATGACCGTGAATATTGCAATCTGTACCCCATTTATCCATGCGTAACTACCGGATTAGTTCCAGATAGTGCTGATAAGGGGCTATACAGCAATTGTTAGGCCTACTTTGGTTTATCGTCCTTTAAAATGGCTTTTAGTGCCAAACCAGAAGACGAGTGAACGCCATCGGCGCCAATAAAAACGGCTTCGACGTGCTCAAGACCTTCAATCAACGGCATACCACGGTCAGGTCCCATGACCAAGAGCGCTGTGGCCAAACCGTCGGCCCAGATAGCGGTCGGCGCGATCACCGTAGCACTGCGTCCTTGAGGCACAGGCCGACCTGAGCGGGGATCCAGCACATGTCCGTATGATTGGCCGTCGATGGCAATAAATTGTTCGTACTGGCCTGAAGTGGCAACGGCCTGGTTACTTACCGGAATGGTCGCGGCCCAACGCTCGGGCGCCAGCGGGTCGACGACCGCAATCTCCCAATTGGTCACTTCGCCAAAAACAACCAAGTTACCTCCCAAATCCAAAACACCAGCGTGGGCCCCAGCCTTTTGCATGGCTATTGCGGCCTGATCCAAAGCATAGCCTTTGGCGATGCCGCCGAGGTCCACAGCCATTTCTGCCTGAAGAAAACGGGCGCAGTTGTGTGACGTTTCGTAAGCCGACCCGTCCACCCGGAGTAGCAGCTTTTGTAATGATTGGGAGTCTGGCAAGGCAGGCGAGCCGCCTCGAAATCCCCACAATTTCACCAAGGGCAAAACGGTAGGATCAAAAGCGCCTGATGAAAGCGTATGCAGCTGTTGGGCCGCTTCCAGAACAGTGATGATTTCTGGGCCCACTGGGTACCATCGCCCCCGCGAAAGGGCATTAAAACGGCTTAAAGGGGAATTGCCGTTCCAGGTGCTCATCAATGAATCGACGTGGGCAAAAACAGCGAAAGCAGCCTCGGCAGCACCTACAGCCTGAGATTCGTCTGGTGCCCAAGCCTGCACCTCTCCGAACGTTCCCATCACTTGGCGCACTTCACGATGCATTGGCTTGTCAGAGGCCTGAGTTGGCGACACCGAAAAAACAAAAAACAAGAGAAAGACAATCGCTTTCAAGAGCGATTGCCTTGATGGGTGCTTCCAGCTCGGCGATGCAGAATCAATCCCGTGAACGTCAAAATAATCAAAGCCCAAGCTCCGCCTTCGGCGACACCGCGGCCAAGTTTTCCAAAAACGTGTCCCGTGTGGATGTTGTGCACGAGCTCTTCAAGGCTTCGCTTATTCTTTGCCAATTCCCCAACCAACGCCCAAGCGCCGGTCGCTGATTTTTGAAATTGCGCAGTCGTCGTCAGCAACATCAATTCACCCGTGCTCGATACGCTCAGGTCCAAAAATTTTGCCGTTCCGGCTTGCTCGTCGGTCGGCCTCAGCACCTCAGACCAAACGCGACCGCCATCGTTCGACATCACAATTGCTGCATCGCCCATGGCGTACACTTCATTGTCCCCAGTTACTGCAGCCACAAACACTATGCGCGACACATTGGTTGGCGGCGCCAACATCGCGATCTCTTGCCAGTTGCGCCCACCGTCCTCACTCGCTTCAACGCCCCAATGAGTTCCGCGCAACATTCTTTGCGGGTCCGTGGGATCAACCGCAATCGACAACGCATTGTTTGCCTGTTCCCCCAACCAAGAAGAATGTTGCAACCAAATACCGGTGGCTGCCAATACGACCAAAATCAGCGCGGCTGCCCAACCTAATCCTGCGTGCGCGCGCCGAACGATCGAACGCTTCTGTCCCCGTGTCATTTCATACCGCTTTCGCCGTAGAGCATCTCCACCAAATTCAATACTTTCTTAACACCGGCGGTGATACCGCGACTCGACATCGTCGCACCACTTACTGCCACAATATCTCGGTTCAATCGCAAATGGTCGGCGGAGTCTTTTTTTCGAAATTGCTTGAGGAACCTTTGCCGCTTCACGCCATCGCCACGCGATTCTCGGTACACCATCACCAACACCATCTCCACACTGAAATCTGGTTTGACCTGCACCAAGAATGTTATCGGTTTGAAGCGACCCTGTTCGGCGGTTATCACAGCGTAGCCCAGGTCTTTACCTTGATCCCAGGCACGATGGACATCAAACGACGTCTCGGCCAAATGCCAGCCCAATGCCAACTCCAGGGCAACGACCTCGTCAGTATTCAATTCCCGATGATCTGTCGCCATCGAATCGGCTTCGGCAAAAACTTTAGCCAAGGCCTGGTCCGGCGTGAAATAGACCGTAACGGCCTCTTCGCCATCAGGGCTTTCGGTCAAACCATCTGCTTGAGCCCAAGCACAGGTCATGGCGCTGATGATCATCATCAACGCCACAGACCAGCCCAATTTCGCCGTGCTCGTTAGCAAAATTTCACCTTAGAAATAAGTCGCGAAAGAAAAGAAGAACCGGTTATCCGCGTCCCCTTTTTCCCCATCAACGTTCGTGTCCCAAGTCCAATTGTAGTCGGCTTTGAAGACAGTTTCTTCTGTCGGTCGAAAATTCAACCCTAACGTAAACCCGTCTTCCTTTGCTCCATCAATGTCGGTATCAAAATCCACCCAATCGCCACGAGCGACCAGAGTAAAAACGGAGCCCTGCATCACAGCATCGTGCAACAGATGAAAGTTGGCTTGGACATAGAGGCCAGATTGCTTCTCAGCTACCGTAGCGTAAGCAACTTTGTCCACGTTGGCATTGACCCAGGCCGCCTCTCCTTGGAATTCAAGTTCGCCAAATGACCATTTCGCATCCAGTGCAGAGATCGTCAGATTATGGGTTCCCTCATCGTCATATTTTCCAGTATGTATCGAAGCGCCCACATTGGCCCCCAGCGTCGGGCTGAACCCCAAGCGAACTACGATGGCTTTGTCTTCATTGTTGTCGGCTTTTTGGCTGCCGCGACCTTCGCGCACGCGCAATTTTTCTTCACCGGGATCGCCGTCGATGATGCCTTCATTAAATCCATTAACGAAGTAAGCCTGATAGGTCAAAACCGACTCTTCGCTAGGATAGAACGAGCCAAATAGGCCCATGCCTGACTCGCTCAGCGTCGATGGAATCAATTGCCTCGAAACAGTGGGGCGCGCCGTCAAATCGTTGAGCGGACTGTCATGCAGCAGGTTGAAGGAACCCAAGGGGCTCAGCAACACACCTCCGCGAAACTGCAGGCCTTCGCTCATTTCAAAATCCATGACGGCGTATTCCAATTTGACTTCGCCGTCTTTGTCCGGGTTTCCCCCGTGCTCAAATTCAATCTCGGCCGATACGGTCACTCGCTCAGAGACATGGCCAGTGATAAACGGCACAAACCGGTGTTGATCAAATGTACTGCCGTCTTCGGTCACCTCAAATTCCATATCAATGTAACCACCCAAAATGGCACCTTGGCCCAATTGCGTAAGGTAGGGCTTGTCGTTGACGCCCCCGCTCAATTCGGGCCGCTTGTCGGTGGTTTCTTCAGCCAAGGCAGCTGAACTAACGCCCATCATTACCAAGACAAGCAGCGTCAGCCACACTTGCCGGTATTCCAATCGTGCCCAGAGTCTCGTTTCCATAATAATGGCCTCCGTAAGGGAAATGGCGTCATCAACCCCGTCTTCGACCAACCTTAGCTTGTCGTATTTGGCTGGCAAAATCTTTTTTGTCTCGACAAATAAACGGTTAAATCCGCCTGTTGATTTAGCGTGTTCAGAACCCCTCAAATGTTGATATTGCAAATCGTTATCAATTTCATAATCAGGCAGACCTATGCAAATAAGCTAGTTATGATTTCGTAATATCGAAATCGAGAACCGGTTTCAGGAAAGTTTGATGTCGACAGGGCAATGATCTGAGCCCATGACGGAGGCCAAAATCTTAGCCGATTTTAGCCGAGCACGAAGAACTTCCGATATAAAGAAGTAGTCCAAACGCCAGCCAACGTTCCGCTCACGCACACCCGGTCGATTGCTCCACCAGCTGTAATGATCAGGGCCTTTTTCGAATTCACGGAAGGTGTCAATAAAGCCGGCCTTCACCACATTGTCCAAACCCGCACGCTCCTCATCGGTAAATCCAGCGTTGCGACGGTTGCTTTTGGGATTGGCCAGATCAATCTCAGTGTGAGCGACATTCAAGTCGCCGCAAAAGACCACCGGCTTCTTCTTTTCCAAACGCCGAATAAACTTGAGAAAGTCCTTATCCCACCGGTTCTCGCGGTAGTCCAAACGTTTGAGATCGCGTTGCGAATTGGGTGTATAGACGGTGACCAAGAAAAGGTCTTCAAATTCGGCGGTCAGCACGCGCCCTTCGGTGTCATGATCGGCGTCGCCTAAACCAGGAAAGACATTGATAGGCGTTTTCTTGGTGATGATTGCGGTGCCCGAGTAGCCGCGCTTTAGCGCCGGGTTCCAATGCATGGTGTAGCCTGGCAATTCCATTTCTACTTGCTCTGGCAAGGCACGCACTTCTTGCAGACAGAAAACATCGGCGCCATCGGCCATCACGTATTCGGCGAACCCTTTTTTCAAGCAGGCTCGCAAACCATTCACATTCCACGACACTATTCTCATTTTAACTCCTGGTTTTTAACGCACATATCCCAGCGACCGCAATTGTTCGCGAGTGGCTTCATCGAGCTCAACTTCGCTGCGTCCTCCGGGTTGATAGACCGACAGTTCTTGTTGCAACAATGCTCTTAAGGCTTTCACGTCAGCAACACGCGAGGCCGCCAGGTCAACAGCTTGGCCTTCATCTGACATCAAATCATGCAACTGCACTTGCCCGTCGCTGCCGAGGGTCAACCGCATATCGCCCACCCGAACCGAACGCAACGAACGTTCGACGGCGGCCCGGTTCATGCCCGGATTGATCTGTTCTAACGAATTTAACAAATGCCGTTGTGGGATGGCGTATTCAGCCACTAAAGGCCGGCTTGGGGAGGCCCTTTCTCCCAGCAGCGAACGGCTGTGGACAGGCACTTCTCCCTTAATCTGAGCGAACTCTCGCATCGTTGCGTAGAGGTCACTGAGCATTACCGGATCATTTCTCTCGCCAATCTCCAAGTAGTCAGGAGCGCGGATAATCAGAGGCACCGACAACAATGTCTCGTGCAAACTGAATTGATGGTCGACCAGCTCGTGATCTCCCAAGTTTTCGCCATGATCAGAACACACAATAAGAATGGTGTTCTCCGCCAAACCGAACTCTTGCAGAGTTGCCGTTATACCGGACAACAAATGATCAACCGTCGCTACGTCTCCCCAATAGAGATCTCGGAACCGTTGCCAATCCACCTCGTCAAAGCTGTGCTTACCAGACTGGTATTCCATTCCCCAGTTGCCGGTCACATCTTGGTTACCATGTTGGGGCAGAAGCGCCTGTCGAACTTGCGGAGACGGATCATACGGAAGATGGGCTTCTAGCAAATTCACGAACGCAAAAAATGGGGTTTCGGCTTCTTGTTTTTTCACCCAACGACGAAAGTGGGTTACGGAGGCACGTCCGCCTTGATCGCCACGCCAAGTGCCAGGGTCCCCCTGAATCCCGCCTTGGACTGGCGCTTCCTGAACTTCAGTGAAGCCTCTTAACAAACCTGTCGTGCGTGAAGCGAGCCACGGGTTGCTGTAAAACGCCGCCGTCGCGTACCCGCTGGCCGTCAGTTGCTCAGCAACCGTTTCCTGACCGGCATCAAGTCGAGGATTTTGATGGGTGCAATGATGTCCAGAAGCCAGCTTGCCGGTGAACATAGAAGCGTGCGAGGGAACGGTCCAGGGTGCGGTAGCCCAGGCATTATTGAACACGGTGCTTTCGCGGGCCAAGGCGCTCAAGACAGGTCGCGCGTTTTCGTTGCGCTGAGTGTAGTCGCTACGAACCGTGTCGAGCACTACCAGGACAATATTTGGCCGTGGCTTCTGTTCGCCGCAACCACTCGCCACAACCGCAGCTGATATTATCATCAGAATGATCCATCGCTTGAGCACGCGTCGCCTCCGCTAACAAGATTGTTTATGAGATCAGCGGAAGGTATAACAGATTCAGCGGCGATGCCAGTTTTGGCGAACACGGGTGCGCCATTAAAGAAAATTTCCTAATATGTGCAATATTACTTAAGAATATTCTCCAACTGAAGGAACAGTCGCCCGTCGTAAAGCAGGAACTGACTAACTACATGGGACGTTAACCTGTTTGTTCTCAACAAATAACGGCCTGCTAACAAACATTGCAGGGTCACACTCCATAATGGTATGCTTCATGCATATAAGTGATACAGCCAAGAAGAGTTGCTCAATTTAAACGAAAGAGCCACGGCGAGAAGATGCGGAGCACCACGATAAACCAATCCCTTGCCTTAGTTCTCAGCACCTTGTTGCTGATCGCTGCGGTGCCTAGCTCGGCTTTCTGTCGTTGCGATGATTCCACCTCTCAATGCTGTAATGATCAATCGAGAGCTCCCCAAGGACCAGATTGTTGCAAGCCCCTTCTCGGTGAAGCCGCCGCCAATGTTTCCCAGCTCAACTGCACTACGGCCTCCATTATGCCTAGCGAGGTTAACGACTCCCATTCTTGCAAGCATCTCGAGGGTTTATCCGGCAGCACCGCAGCTACCCTACCCGTTGGGAATTCGGGAAATTTATCTGATTACTCCAAGACCGCGTGCAGTGCGATCCTTCCCCTCTCTAAAATTGACTCGACATCCCTCTCAGTATCTTTCCGGGCTGTTTCTTCAAGAAACATCACCCCATTGGCGCCTGCCTACCTGCTTTTTACCTCATTGATCATCTAGATCAACGCCTTCTCCTTTTGACCAAATCCCCAGTTAGTGGCACCTTGCAAAGGACAGCACGGCGAAATGCTGTAACCCGAATGAACCTGAACGGAACAGAAAAATGAAAACGCGATTCACCGACCAGAACCTGAGTTTTGGCCGCAATGCCCTCACTCTTATTGGCACGGGAGCAATCTTATTGCTCACCAGTTTTGCCTTAGCCGGTGAGGACGAAGCAAGGGCCAGGTGGGATGAAACCTACAACAAATACTATGACGACAATCAAGGGGCGGAATCGCCAGGCCCGGACTTCAGAGAGTCTGCGACATTGGACGAGCTTTTGAATTTGGCGGAATCGGCAAATCCAAGACTGCGAGCTTCTATGGATCGATGGAAGGCAGCTCTTGAGCAAGTGGGGCAGTCCAACTCTCTGCCCGACCCCAAGTTTTCCTATGCCTATTTCATCGAGCCAGTGGAAACCCGAGTGGGCGCCCAACGGCAAAAGTTTGGGCTTTCACAAACCATTCCGATGTTTGGAAAATTGGGCCTCCGTGAGGACATCGGTGTACAAACCGCCAACGCTGCCAGCGCACAATTTGAAGCGATTCGCCTCGAAATGAGGTTCTTGATTACGCGGATTTGGAATGACTACTACTATTTAAACAGGTCCATCGTTGTTGCCGAAGAGAACTTGAACCTGTTGACAAATTTCGAGAACGTTGCCCTCGCCCAATACGCCGCTGGAAAAGCGCCGCACTCAGCCATTATTCGCGCCCAGGTTGAACTCGGAAGGCTTGAAGACCGACTAAGGACACTTCAGGACCAACGCGGCCCTTTGTCTGCTGCTCTCAATTCTGAAATCAACCGACCTGAATATGAACTGATCGCCTGGCCTG
>JBLIOK010000029.1:0-13392 GCA_047639735.1 Candidatus Krumholzibacteriia bacterium
GGGAGTTCTTCCGGGGCGCCATCGAGATAGGCGAATGAATCGGTCAGGTCTCGCTCGTACAGCGTGGCGCCGAGAGACCAGTTGAGAGATTGGGAATCACCGGACCACGAGAGGTTTTGCCCTGCTTCCTGGGTGACCTTCGCGACGGGCAGCCCCTTCGCCTCGGCACCGATGCTGACGGTCCGTCCGGTCTCGATCATCGGCGTGATGAACGCATTGAAGCCCTCACGGAACGCGAGCCAGTTCCCGTCCGGGGAAATGCTCCACGCCTGAACCGCATCACTCGTGTAGAGCGTGCGCTCGGTTCGCTTGGCAAAGTCGTATACGTCGAGCATGCGTGTGTCGCTGGTCTCGTCGCCATCGGTGGTCATGTAATACAACCGGTCGTCGTCGGCGCCGAACTGCGCTTGGTATCCACCCTCGCGGATCAATTCTTTTTCCCCGCCGCGGGCGCTGATTCGGAAGAGGCCTGGTTCATCACTGAAGAGAGGGCTGCGCAGGTAACCGCCACCGGTCTGCCGGAACACAATCGTCTTGCCATCGGGGCTGAAGATCGGGTCGACATAGTGACCGGGGCCGGGCGTGATGACCTTTCCATTTCCGCCAGATGCGGACGCGATCCGGATCTCGCCGAGCTTGGAATCGTTCCACGTGCAGAACACAATCGATTTCCCATCGCGACTGAAGCTTGGGTCGTGCTCGTAGCTTTCCTTGAGCGAGGTCAACCGTTGCGGCTCACCATCAGGCAGTTTTTTCACCCAGACATGGCCGAGCGCGACATAGGCAACCCGATCGCCACCGGGCGAGACGCTGACCGACCGGAGCATTTTGATGTCAACCACATCCGGCGCGACCGGTTGGTCGCTGCGGACCACTTTGGCGACTTGCATCGTTGTGCGCACACGAAAGGGAACCGTTGTTGCCTGCTCTGAAGCCACCTCAAGACGTTTGATTTTGCCTTCCATCCAAAGGTAGACCGACTCCGAATCTGGCGACCACGCCATCGAAGGGTACAGCCCGTGGAGCGACCATGACTCTTGGTTGTCTCGTTCAAGGCCACTGAGGACTGGGCGCTCTTCGCCTGTTTCCAGGTTTTTCACGAAGAGGGTGGTGTCGTAGTCGATGCGCCGAACAAACGCGAGCCACTTGCCATCGGGCGATGGCGTCGGCCGTGCCGCGCCGCCGGAACCACCGGCGATCTGTTTGATCTCACCCGTTTCCAGATCAAGGCGCTCGATCACGAAGATCTGGCCGGATGAGTCTTTGTTGTATTGAAAAGATCGCCCGCCGGTCGCGTCCCGATCGTAGTACAGGTATTTACCGTCCGGGCTGAACGCGGGATCGTTGACGTCCTTCTGCTCGTTGGGCCGCTTGGTCATTTGCACACCCGAAGCGCCGCCGCCGATGTGGTACATCCACATCTCGCCGGCGCCGAGTGAGCGCTTGCTGGTGAAGTGTTTCTTGGCCACGACATACTGCCCCGATGGCGCCCACGCGGGATTGTTGAGCAGGCGGAAAGATTCATCGGTGATCTGCTCCGCGTCTGAGCCATCCGCATTCATCACCCAGATGTTGTCACCATCACCGGCGTCGCTGGTGAACGCGATTTTCGTTCCGTCGGGGCTGAACCGAGGCTGCATTTCCCAGGCAAGACCACTGCGGATCGCCGTGGCATCACCACCGCTGGCAGGGATTGTGTAGATATCCCCGAGCAGATCAAAGACGATCGTCGCGCCATCGGGCGAAACATCGAGGCTGATCCACGTGCCCTCATCGGTGTCGATGGCGGCGTCTTGCCATTCCCATGCGCCGGGCGGGTCTGTGATGTCCCATTCCTCGATGGCCTCGGTCAGGATGTCCTCTGGTGATTTTGGGTCTTCGCTCTCTGCAACGGTTTCGATATTCGGTTCGTCTTGATCTGCCAGCGCCAAAATTGGCGCCGATGCGAACGAGAGGATTGCAACGAGCAGTGCGGCCTTGGAAAGCAGAGATGCCATTGTTTTTTCACCTTCGGGGATATGTTGAGTGGGAGGTGCCGACGCCGGATATCGCGGTTTCGGTGTCATCGTTGGTGCTGGATGCGAGTGTGATGTTGTTGATCTGGATGTTGCCATCATGCCGTTTATATGTCCAGAATAAAATGTGCCACTGCGTTCGAATACAGCGTTAAAGAACTGTTCGGTCAACAGGGGACTGTGCACTCAGTTGCATTGATCAACGATCGCAAAACTGGACGCCTCCGTTGCTCTTAGAGTGACGGGGTTTTTGTTTTTGACTTGGAATAAAATAGCTCAAGTGCTTGTCCATTTCTATCCCCATTCATTCGCAAGGTTGTGGAGGCGGGTTGATTTGGGGATTTAGGACAGGCAACTGAGGGACGAAGGCTATTGCTAAACAACAGCTTATGCTGTACTCTAATCTGTAGTCGCTGTGATGACAAGGCCGACGGAATATTTGGAAGGGCCAACAGGTCAGTCTGCATCTTTTTTTCGCCCGTATTGTGCATAACGAATCTTGAATGACTTCCGTTGCGCAGTATTCACTCGCTTGTTCATGGGTTGGCCTTGAGCGAACAAAATGGGAATATAAAATGAAGAAATTTACAATGTTCGCTGTTCTGACGATGGCTGTGACGCTTGCCGTAAGCGCAACCGCTGGTGGGCTTCATCAGCTCGCTAAAGGCAATCCCACAATCATTGGCGGAAGCTCGAGTACTGCCAAAGCTGCTGGTGACACAATCGATGTGATGGGGCCCACAGGCTCTGGTGCCCCGTATCTTGGAGATTTTGAGGCTGGCTGGAATGGCTGGACCAATATCGATGCTACGCAACAGACCGTGACGCACTGGAATGTTAGCACCTACAATCAAGCAGTTGTTGGCAACTTCGCTGCTTGGTGTGGTGACATCAGTATTGCTGCCTGTGATGATTCGTTGGATCAAGTTGGTGGTTACGGTAACAGCTGGAATGACCTGCTTGCTTACCGCGCAACTGTCGCAAATCCCACAATAAGTGCTTTGGTGACCGTTACTGCTACCCTTCAGAATGACACCGAACCAGGATATGACTATACTCGCCTCAGTGCAAAACTTGCCGGTAACATTGGTTACACTGACATCCAATCATGGGATGGCCAAGCTACGATCGGTGTAAACAATAGTATCACTTACTTGCCAGGCGAGTATGTTGATGGCACCGATGTTCACATGTTGTGGCGTGTCGAAACTGATCCTGGCTGGTCGGATAAGGATTGCCTCTGGCCTTCCTCGGGTGCTTGCCAAATTGATGACATCACCGTCCTGACCACGCAAGTTGGCGAAGCCGATATCTCCTATTTTGAAGATTTTCAAAGCGAGACTTTTGGTTCCTGGTTTATTGCATTCCCAGTCGGTGTTGGTAACTTTGCTGCGTTATGGACAGGTCTCGACGATCTCGATCCCTGTAGAACCAACTACAGCCAACAAGTTGCTTACATTGATGACGGCATTGTTGTCCCCGGTACCGGTGGCTCTGACTGTATTAATTGGTGCTATGGCCCAACCGGTTACATCGTCAGCACCAGTGGTGGTCTCGTTGGACCTGGAGGCCATACCCAAGTGCTGACCTCGTCACCTGTGATGGCCTGGCCAGATCCTGCCTACAATGGTATGATTTTTTCCTTTGACGTTTTTCGTCATGAAATCTTGGATGCCGATTCACCTGGTGTTTTCTACGAGTGGGCTGTCCGTTCAGCTGATACTGATGGTTCGGCTGGTAGCGTTCAAGTTCTGGCCGACCAAAGCTGGCGTGATCGTGGCTTAACTTTCCTCGGTGGCCCTGATTACTTTCGACACAGCACCGGTGTCGCGACTGATTTGATGAACCCCGGCCGCGATGAATTCCAAGTTCAAGTCAGCGTCTTTGAGCTGGGTTGGGCCTTTGGTTTCACCGGCCATGATGGTTATCCTGCTCCTTACTTCGATAACATTTCAGTTAAAGTTTTCCCGTTCTTGGGTCCTGGTATGAGCGCGCGCGAATTTGATATGGCGCAAGATACGTTCGCTGAAGTTGATGCGCTGCCTACCGCTGGTGGCGCCATTGCCAATGCGGCCGCATTGGCAACAATGCATGTGCGTTTTGATGCGGCTAACAACATCTCGTTCAATTCTGACATGCGTAATGATCCCGGCGATTCGATCACTGTGACCATTGTTCCAGTGCGTTCCGGCGCGGTGTTGACCCAAACCGAAATGCACTACAGCATCGATACGAATCCGATTTTTGATCCTTCTCGTATTGGTGGTTTCTCGGCTACCGGTGTGGTTGTTGGTAAACCAGCAGTCCGATTTAACGCTACTAGCACCACTAAGTGGGCATTCGATTTACCAGATTCCGGATTCCTGTTCCCAGGTGATGTTTTGCATTACTACTTCCGTGCTGCCGATGACCTTGCTGGCGACATTTTGTACGGCACCTTGCCTGCTGACATCACCGGATTCGGTGACTTTACAGGCGGACCTTTGGCGTACAATTCGAGCTTCACAATGCATGCATTACCAAGCATTCGTGCTACTGCAACGCCTGACGTTTACGAACAACCAGCAATGGTGTTCTGGAATGACAATGGCAACCGTGGTGGCGAAGAAGAGTGGTACTCGGCTTTGAGTCAATTGGGTTACCAAGCTGGCGAAGACTATGACATTTACTACACCAACGGACCTAGTTCGGCTCGTGGTAATGGTATTGGGGGACGCACAAGTGGCTTGGCCCTAGAAGACTACACCACTATGTTGTATTCGGCTGGCTCATTGGGCACAGCGACCATCTCAAATGGTGATTTTAATTTCGATGCCGGAGATGATATCTCAGCTATGAGCACGTGGTTGAGTGTTGGAAATAAAAACGTCTTCATGACGGGTGATTCAGTCGCCCATGACCTAGGTAACAACGCCGGCGCTGCGGGTCTGAGCTTTTTGGAAACCGTTATGGGGCTGAACCTGACGACCAATGACGTGCGTGGCTTTATCGACAACCAAGCGACACCATTGGTGTTGGCTGTTGCCGGTAACTCGGTTATTTCGTCGCTCGATAGCTGGATTGCCTACGGTGGTTGTGCCGCTATCAATACGTTTGATGGTGTAACGGTTCGTCCAGGTGCCGAGCGCTTGGCCGAATTCGCCGACAGCGATGATGCTCCTAATGGTTACACGTTCAGTGCTTTGACGCTGAATGTGCACAACCTCACGAACTGCATCATTTCACAACCGTATGATTTCCAGTTCATCTACGACAGCCCCAGCGCTGTCAACACGGGGTCATTCACCGGTCGCATAGCGTTGTTGGATGATGTTTTGATGCACTTTGGATCAACCGCAACGAATGCGCCATCGGCTGTCTTGCCAACGGCTCGTTTTGCTGCGTCCAACTTTCCTAACCCGTTCAACCCAAGCACGAAAATTTCCTACACGATCAAGGCCGCTGGGCATTTGAGCGTGAAAGTTTACAACGTGCGTGGACAACTGGTTAAGACCTTGGTCGACCGCAAAGTCACCGGGAATGGATTCGTCACGTGGAATGGTAAGAACAACCAAGGCACTCAGGTGTCTTCGGGTGTCTACTTCTACGAAGCCCGCATGGGTCATGATGTTGAAGTGAACAAGATGGTCTTGGTGAAGTGATTTCTTAGGGAATTCATTCGACAGTTAGGCTGTCTAGGAGCGGTTTCCACGGGGGCCGCTCCTTTTTTTGTGCTTTGTCCCTACTACTTAATCCATCCGTTGCAAATCCAAACCAGAATTCTAAATTACTTGCATATAAATCCAGACCTAGAGTGCCGTACATGAGTTAACCTGAGCGAGTATCTCATTTATAATCCTGAGGCGGTCTCTATAAAAACGCTTATATTCTGTTTTGTAATACTCACCATAGTTAGCACTCCGGCGATGGCATTATTACCGATTGCAAACTTGGTAGCGGGCTATGTATTCGATAATGATACGTTAGACTCTGGACCAAATTCATTGCATGGGACCGGTGCAGGATTGGTCTCCACAACGGGTACTGCCGAAGCGCCTGACACGGCCTATCAGTATGATGGTTTCAGCGCGTATATGTCTGTGCCTTATTCCAGTCTGTTCACATCCACAAATCAGATTTCAATCGCGATGTGGGTCAACGTTTCCGCATTGCCATCTGCTTCGGGAGCGGCGCTTGTCAGTGCCGCATACTCAGATGGAGTTGCAGACTTTAATAAAACATTTAGCCCATTCTCGCATAACTTGTCAGTAGGAGCGCAGAAGGCAAGCAGTGCTCCTGGTGGCTATAATGCCTATTTTGCGGGGAAAATAGATAATTTGTTCATTTTTGATAATGCGCTCACGGATTTTGAAATTGGCGAATTTTGCATTCAAGCTGTCGCGACAGAATCTTCTTCGTGGGGGGGCCTCAAAGCAGCATACCGGTAGTGCTGTCGTTCAATCAGATTGATCGTTGGTGCCGATGAACCGCTAGCCTGCTGGCTGATGAAAAGAACCCCGTAGCTCTTTGAGCGACGGGGTTTTTGGTAGGTACAACGTGAGGTATGGCCCAGCCACAATTGCCTTGCACCTAGTTGCAGAACATCGCGTCAATTTGTGCAAGTGTCGGATTCCAGTTGTTGCCTACCGCTGAATAGCTCCCGTTAAATCCGGCCTTCACCAGAGGCTGCACGCCGCAAAAGTCGGCCAGTCGAGGATTGTTCAACATCCACAAACCCCCACCAACACTCGACAATTTTGACAACCCCCAAAGATCTGTAACGTTTTCATTCCTATCGATGAGAACGGTGCCGCCGACCGTCAACAAATCCCTAAAACCATCTATACTGGCCAGAGCCAAGTTATCTGCGATTCCGAGCGTCCCGCCAATGCTTGTGACATTGTTGAGGCCCACCAAACTACTGATAATTTCATTACTCGCGATAGTGGCATCGCCACCTACAGAAGTCAGATTCGTTAACCCGTTCACGTTGGCCAAACTCGGGTGTTCGTGGAGCCACAGATCACCGCCGATGGAAGTTAGCCCTATCAATCCCTGCACGTTGGTTAGTTTTGGGTTATCGTCAATCTTGAGATCGCCATCAACTGTATTGAGGTTCTCAAGACCGTCCAAATTGCCCATGATACCGTTCATGCTGATGAATGTATCGCCCCCAATGGACGTCAGACTCATCAAACTTTGCACGTTCGCGAGAGTTGGATTTTCCTCAATCACAAGACCATCAGAACCAATCGTCATCAAACCTTCAAGCCCACTCAAGTCGCCAAGTTCATCGTTGAAATAAACCGTCAGCCCTTTCACCGACACAAGCTCACTCAACCCATCAAGATTCGTGATCGAACTATTGGGCGTATTTTCCAACCCAATAATGAGGTGTTCCGCGTAATTCACATGACCCAAATCGCCGAAAGCGTCAACCTTAGCTTGAGTGTCAAGCGTGGTCAGATCCAGCGGTGGCGAGACCAACGTTTCGTCGTCACTGGAACAACCCGCAATGCCGATCAGGCAAACAATCATCGCGAAGAGGGAGGCAAAAATTGGACGTCTCATGGAATTTCCTTTTCAGTTTTCGTAGGCGCTGTCTTGGTTTCTACAAGACCATTCGAAAAAGAAGCAGGAACAAAGACAAGGTTTTCCAATTTTTCACGATTGTTGGTCATGGTGGTGGTCTCCCTTTTCGCTCAATAGTCGCCCCCCGGGGGGCGATTTGATGTCGTATATCCGGACCCTGTTGAATTTGAACTCCCGCCGAATCTCACCCATTAAGCAATTGCGAGCAGCGGGGACAGCTGGTAGTCTGGGAGCATGAAAAAAACTATCCTGATGACCGCCTGTTTGCTGCTCGCCGCGTGCGCCGAGCGCTCTCCAGCGCAGCAGCCACCTTCCTCGGCGCCACCCATAACATCCGAGGCCGCCGCCCCGGTTGATGTATTCCTCGCCTTGCTGGCCCAACACTGTGGCCAGTCATTCGCCGGGCGCATCGTCGCCGATACGCCTCCGGAAGGAGAGGCACCCTCGGCAGAAGACCCGTTCGCCAATCGCGCGTTGATCATGCATGTGCGCGAATGCGACGATGGGGAACTCCGTGTACCGTTCCATGTTGGTGACGACAACAGTCGCACCTGGATCTTGACCCGCACGGAGGCAGGCTTACGCCTGAAGCACGACCATCGTCACGAGGACGGCAGCGAGGATGCCGTGACGATGTACGGTGGCGACACTGACCTGACCGGCACCTCTATGCGCCAAGAATTCCCGGTGGACGAGTTCTCCATCGAGATGTTCGAACGCGAGGGGTTGTCTGCTTCGGTGCGAAACACTTGGGCCATGGAAATCGTACCCGGTGTACGCTTCTTGTATGAACTGGCACGCCCGAACGGGCGCCTGTTCCAGGTTGAGTTCGACCTCACTCAACCGGTCGCTACGCCACCGACACCCTGGGGGCATCCGCCGCTGGACGGTGACGGGGAATAAGAATTGGGGCCCAAATTGGGGTCGCTCCTACGGTTGTGATTTAGGAGATCTATGATGTGGATTTCACAAACCGACCATGACCTTGACAACACTTAGAAGGAAGATCAACGATGAAAACACTCAACACCTTCGCACTGGGGCTATGGTTCATGGCATCCAGTCTCACCGTGTTTGCCGATCCGGCAAATACCCAGGCAGGGGAAATATTGCCCTATCCTATTTATCAGCATCAAATGGACAATGGTCTGAATGTGGTCACCGTGCCCTTTGATTCGCCAGGTCTGGCTGCGTTCTATATCGTGACCCGTGTCGGCGCGCGGAACGAAGTAGAGCCGGGTGTCACCGGGTTCGCACACTTTTTTGAACACATGATGTTTCGCGGCACGGACAAGTATTCAAAGGCACAATACAGCGCGGCATTGAAATCAACCGGTGCATCAGCCAATGCAAATACATCTCAGGACAGAACTGAGTACCACATGACCGGCAACGCGAATAAGCTGGAAAAAATGTTTGAGCTGGAATCCGACCGCTTTATGAACTTGAATTATTCAGAGCATGACTTCAAGACCGAGGCGGGTGCGGTTAAAGGTGAATATACCAAGAATTTTGCCAGCCCTTATAGCCAGATCAATGAAAAACGATCTGAAACTGCATTCACCACCCATACATACTCACACACAACGATGGGTTATTTCGCAGACATTGTGGATATGCCCAACCAATATGATTATTCAAAAACGTTTTTTGATCGCTACTACCGACCAGAATATAACACCATCCTTGTCGTTGGAGACGTAACCCCTGAGCAGGTCAATGCACTGTCAGAGAAATACTTCGGTGAATGGCAAAGGGGCAACTATCAATCGGTTGTGCCGGTTGAGCCCGAGCAAACTGAAACCCGTTATGTCCATTTACAAAATGGAAGCATTCCTGCCTTTTTCAGCATGAGTTATAAGGGCCCAGCTTTTAGTGATACAAAAATCGATATGCCGGCACTGGATGTGTTGGCGTCGATAGTGTTCTCAAGAACGTCTGACTTGAACAAAAAGCTGGTCATTGAAGAGCAGAAGATTCGCTTTATTGGTGGTGGCGCGTTCGATACGCGTGATCCGGGCCTATTCACTATCCAGGTTTCGATGGTGGAGAAAGACGATATGGCCTACGTCAGGGATGAAATTGAAAAGGCGATTGCCAAAGTGCAAACTGAAGGTGTCGAGGAAGCGTTATTGGAACGAACAAAATCGAATCTGAAATACGGATTTGCCATGGGAATTGACACACCCAGCGCTATAGCAAGTTCGTTGAGCCACTATATTCAATTGACTGGCGATCCTGAATCCATCAACCGACTTTATTCGCTGTACGATAAAGTTACCGTCGAAGACATCAAGGCGGTCGCGAATAAATACTTCAATTCCGATCAACTGACCATCGCCACCATATCAGAAGACGAACAGGGAGCATTGAAATGAAAACCCTAACTGGAATGCTCTTTACCTTGCTGGTTCTGGTTCTTACGGTTCCGGCATATGCTATTGATGTTGTTGAACTCAAACAGAACAACTCGAATAAAGTGGTGATTAAAGTTCGCTTTGATAACGGCTCAATTGTTGATCCAGCAGACAAGAAAGGACTGACCTACGCAACGGCATCCCTGATGGCTCAAGGTGGAGCGGGTGGTGTGAGTTACCCGGATATTCAGGACAAGATGCATCCCTGGGCTGCTGGTTATTATGCGGCGGTTGGTAAACAGGTAACGACTTTTACCTTCCAGGTACCGGTAGACTTTTTCGATGAATTCTATCCACTGGTCAAAAATGTGCTGT
The DNA here is from genome assembly GCA_047639735.1 of Candidatus Krumholzibacteriia bacterium. Classification (GTDB taxonomy): domain Bacteria; phylum Krumholzibacteriota; class Krumholzibacteriia; order LZORAL124-64-63; family LZORAL124-64-63; genus JAGRNP01. Next base: position 10,319 of record JBLIOK010000029.1, read on the forward strand.
TGGCGCCCGACTTTAATGAGAAGGATTTTACTCGTGTCATGAAAGGCCAACAAAACTATGTTGACCAGGTCGTGCGCGCGTCCTCTGACGAGGATTACAGCAAGTTTGCACTCGAGGATCAGTTATTCAGGGGCGGCAACATGCAGCACCTGAAAGAGGGCACATCGGCGTCGGTTAAAGCGATCACCCTCGATGACATTAAAGGTCACTATAAGAAAACATTCACCAGCAACAATGTGAGCATTGGTATCGCTGGAAATTACAGTGATGCCATGTTGGAAAGGCTCAAAAAAGATATTGGCAGTCTTCCGGATACGGAATTCGTAGCTGTTTCACCTTCAAAGGCCAATAAAGCCGATGGCATTGAAGTTGAGATCATTGCCAAGGACGGTGCTTTTGGCTCTGCCATTTTCACAGGTGCACCGTTGCTCATTACGCGTGCAAACGATGACTTCGCTGCCTTGATGATCGCAAACTCGTGGATGGGCGAGCACCGAAAATCTTACTCCCGTTTGTATCAAAAAATTCGTGAAGCCCGTTCGATGAACTATGGCGACTATTCCTATATCGAGTGGTACAACGGTGGCGGAGGGAACATGTTGCCTCCTTCAGGGGTGCCACGTGCTTCAAATTACTGGTCAATTTGGATCCGGCCGGTTCAGATCGCCACACAGTTGCAATCGCAGTATCCGGAATTGGCTGACGTCAGCATCGGGCATGCGCACTTTGCCTTACGAATGGCCATCCGTGAGTTTGACTTGATGATAAAAAACGGAATGAACACAGAGGATTTTGAAGCCACCAGGACCTTTCTGCGAAGTTATACAAAGCTGTATGCGCAAAGCCCTGCCCAGCAACTCGGCTGGTTGATGGATTCGCGATTTTATGGTCGTACGGATTATTTGGCAGAGTTGGATAGCCTGCTGGAAAAAACCACGCTGGAGCAGGTCAATACCGCCTTACGCAAATATTGGCAGACCGATAATATGTTCGTCACGATTGTGACCGATAAGGGCGAAGCTCAGCCGCTGGCTGACAGCCTGATGAACAACACGACCTCACCCATGAGCTATTCGGACCTGGTTAAATCAGGTTTGTCGGCAGAGATACTGGCTGAGGATGATGCTGTTGCTGATTATCAGCTGAATATTAAGAAGGTCACGATCATTCCTTCTGCGGAGACTTTTCAATAGAAAACATATGGGGGCCCGCAATTGCGGGCCCCAAAGCTCAGCGTGTGGACTTTGAAATACTGTAAGATTGATCGTCTGTTTCCTGCCGATTTAATTGTCGATCGGTTCGATGCCCCAAATTTTCTTGACCCAAGGCACGGTGTTCTTAAGCGGAACCGCGAAACCTCCGGTTTGATAATGGGGCAAGTCGTCGACGGTGACCAACCTGATCTGCTCATTGCCCTGTTCTCTTTGGGCCGTAACAAATTCATCTGTGGCCTCAATCGGCACGACGGTGTCGGCCGTCGAATGAATCGCATAGACGGGTGTTGCCCACTTCACATCTTCTTCGACTAGCGGGTAGCCGGCGATAGGGATCATGGCTGAAAAACGATCCTGATTGCGACTGCCGATGTACCAGGTTCCGTGCCCGCCCATACTGAATCCGGTCAGCAGCGTTTGTTCCTGATCGATGTTGTGTTTCTCGCAGATGAAATCCATCAACTCCAGAACCATGCTCTCGTTCTTTTCGTTTGTCCAAGGGCCAGCGATCGAGTCGGGGGCGAGTATGATTGCGTTGAGTTCGTGCAATCCAGGAGCGATCAGCTTTTCGATCAAGCCTCGAGCGAAATGAGGTGTGACTTCGCCGCCATAGTGAAGAGCCACGATTAGAGGTTTAGGCGTTTCCGGATCATAATTATCCGGAATCAAGATCGAATATCGGATTTCATCGCCCGAATTTAGTTCGAACGTTTGGTCTAGGATGTCTGCCCCAATCGCATCGTTCATCGTTGGCGTCATTTCGTGATTCTGTTGGTTGTCTGCCGGCTCAATTTTGTTTTCGGAGTACCCGATCGATAGAGTCACGGCGATGAGGGCCACAATATTTAAATGATTCATCCTTCCCCTTCAACGATCTGCCCACGCAAAACTAGGACTTCTTGCATCGCCAAGAGAACCAGCCGACCAAGGCGGCAAATGCCAGCAGGCCGACCAACGTGACCATGGCCTGTGAGCCTGCCCAATCGGTGCCGAAGCCGGCAGGTCTTTCGTTGTTGATAAAAGCAACTCCCGCGATGGCAACACCCAGTAGTCCTTCACCACCAACAAAGCCACTTCCCAAGAGGACTCCTTGCTGGCGTCGCTCATTGGCTTCTTCGGAATTTTTGGCTCTATTTTCCATCCACCATCGAATGAGACCGCCGACAAATACTGGGGTCATTGTCGACACTGGCAGATAGACACCAACCGCAAATGGCAAAGAGGGGATGCGGCAAAGTTCTGCCACTATTGCGATACCTGCACCAATGGCCACCAACCCCCAGGGCAAAGCCTGATCAAGTACGCCATCGACCACCAGCTTCATCAGAGTGGCTTGAGGCGCTGGCAACTCACTGGTTCCAAAACCAAAAGTATCGGAGAGCAGGAGAACACTCAGGCAAACAAACACCGCAGAACTGAGCACTCCAATAAGCTCACCAATCTGCTGCCGTTTAGGCGTTGCTCCCAATAAAAACCCTGTTTTCAAATCTTGGCTGGTATCGCCACTGATCGAGGCTGCGATAGCGACAACGCAGCCGACTGTCAGGGCCGTCGCCTTGCCGATCATATCTGTCCAGCCGAGAGCCAGAAATATCGCACTGGTTCCTAAAAGTGCTGCGATGGTCATGCCCGAAGTGGGATTGGATGTCACACCAACCAAACCAACAATACGGCTGGCTACGGTGACAAAGAAGAATGCAAAAACCACCACACATATAGCTGCAACTAATCGCATTCCCACATTGGTTAATCCTGCGCCAAAGACCTGCGGAACCAGAGCCATAACAGCCACAATGCTCACAACACCGATAATAACGGTCTTGAGTGGCAAATCACGGGAGGTGCGAGGAATCGCCGCCA
>JBLIOK010000030.1:0-13028 GCA_047639735.1 Candidatus Krumholzibacteriia bacterium
AATCACAGGGATTCCTGCTTTCCGATAGGCCCCTGCTTCCTCAAAGGGATTCGGCAAATGGCTTCATATCTGGCCTTAATAAAAGAAGTTAAAAACTGTACGATTTGTAGCGAGCACCTGCCCCTGGACCCTCGACCTGTACTGCAACGCATCCTAAGGCAAAAATCTTGATTGCTGGGCAAGCGCCAGGCAGAGTCGTGCATGAAAGTGGGGTTCCGTTTGATGATGCTAGCGGAAATCGTTTGCGAGATTGGTTAGCAATAACCTCTGATATATTCTATGACCCGAAATCAGTCGCAATACTACCGATGGGTTTTTGTTATCCGGGTTCAAAAAAGTCGGAAGACCTTCCTCCTAGGCCTGAGTGTGAACCTGCATGGCGCAAACCGCTTCTTGATAAGCTTCAAAATTTGGCTGCGCAAGAACCCCTGGTTTGAAGTTGATTTATTACCGGAACCAAGAAAACGCATGGCATCAGTTCTGGAGTGACAACTCCGATATTCTTCAAATTTTCTCTCTAAGTTGCTTCACTACTGCACTAACGATTATGCGGCCCGCATGAGTATAAAGCGGCGAAGTTCTGCCCCTCGAGAACGAGGGGCGGTTCAACGTTTACTTTATTCCCCATCATCCGGATGCTCAGGGTGATCGCCTTCAGGATGGTCACCTTCGGGATGATCGCCCGCCGGATGATCATCGCCACCATGCATCGCTTCCATTTCCTCAAAAGCGCGAGCCAGATTACCCAGAGCCACCAGATTGGTTTTAAAAGTAACACCAGCCTCTCCTTCAGACACCGTCGCTACTTCCGAAAACGGCACTGGGTGTCCCTTCAGCACGTCGCGTTCTTTCTGGTCGATTTCTTCCATCCACTCGGTAAACCAATTGATCACGGCCACCATATTTCCGGTGATAATCTGCTGGGTATGGGCGCCATTCTCTTTGGCCAAGCTCACGATGTCCGCGTTAGGCTTGCCCTTCTTGCCCGATTTCTCAACCATCTCGGCCAAAGCCTCGGTGCCGTCATCGGCCGCCATGAACAACAGTCCGTCGTCAGTGCCAACATAAATTTTAGACATCACTTTGCGCAGGATCGAGCTCAATTGTTCGGCTTCCATGCGGCCAGCACCACCACTGGCTGGTGAACGAGTGTCCGCGACCATCGACTCGATTTTATCCAGGTCCAAGTTGACCTCCCACACGCTAAAATCGACTCCGCCCACTTTCTCATTCGCCACAGGATCCAAAGAATAACCAAGACCCTGTTCGGTCAGTCCAGCGAAGTTCGCCGTCAGTTGTTCAACCGCTGCGCGGCCATCAGGCACCTCCATCACGCCATGAGCGGCCATCTGCGAATCGGCCAGACGCATGGACAAAGCCAAGGGGTTGGTCCACAAATCCATGCCGTCGAGATACTCCTCAACCCAGGCGCGGTATTTGGCACGAGCTTCGGAATCCATGCCAACCATTTGCTGAGTCGAAGCCATAACGTAGTAGTCGCGGAAAGTGGCCATGATGCGCGTGTAATCAAACGCAGTGACCTCGACGAAGTCAGTCTCGGAAGGCAACATGCTGGTCAAGGCGATGGCCTTTTCGATATCCGGTTGTGGACCAGCGTCCAATCCACTGCCGGGCACCACGCCTATTCCCATGTAGGCCGAGACATCTTCGCCTTCTTGGTTCACGCCAAGATCCAGGCGCGTGATCGCCGCCAACGAAGAGCGGATCAATTCCTGCAACGCCGCGGCTTCTTCGAGGCTCATCGCGCCGCTGCCATCGGGCTCGGTGCCTTCTGGACGCACGGGAATGCTGGCCATCCCCATCTCTAAAAATCCGCCAAATTCTTCGAAGACGCTTTGCACGTCTAGCGACATTGCGGCGACACCGGCTGCGAGGTGGTCACTCAAGGGATTGATCGTCGTCGGCTTTTCGTAATCGAGCGACGAAGAAAATGCGATATAATTTCCGGACGTGGCGTGCGAGGCAAAGCCCCATTTTTCACTCAAGCTGTCAGGCACCACGGCGCCGTCTTTCAACGGCAGGATATAAGTCAAACCCGGCGACATGGTCATCATGTTTGGTAGGCCAACACCCACGGCGAAGGGTTGCGTGGTGTTCAGGTATTCCATCAATTGGGGCATCTCGCGGGACAGAACTTCACTGAGAGTGGCCGAGTGTTCGCCGCCCTCGAGTTGATCCTCTACCGCTGTCATAAGGGCCTCCGCTTCTTCCATCGAAGCAATCGCCACCACGGCCGCTGCATCGGACGGGATCAGCTCCCGAATATCATCGGGCAAGGCGAACTTCTCGGCGGCCACACCCACTTGGGCGCTTAAAACACAAAAAACGATAACCAGTGTTCCAACAAGTGACTTACGCATAATTACCAACCCCTCCAAGGTGTTTTTGACGAATAGAATTTCTTTTTCCACAAAACCCTCATAATTTGTTAAACTTATACGATCCCCATCTTAGGAGCATTAAGACATGAATTACAACCCATCAAGTGCGTTTGATCGTCCCCAAGCTGTAAAAGCTTGTGTCGGCGCGCTGCTGGTTACGCTTTGTTTGATCGGCGCGCCAAACTCGGCTTATAGCTGGGGCTTCACCGTGCACCGCATGCTGAACCGCACAGCAACAACTCATCTGCCGGCCGAATTTGCTGGCTTTGGCCAATGGGTAGACGACCTCGAGTCCCAAGCCACTGCCGCCGACGAGCGCAAATGCTGCGATTCGAACGAAAGCAACCGACATTACATCGATATCGACGACTACCCTGAATTCTTTACGGGCACGCTGCCTCAATCATTGAGCGGCATGGTCGCCATGTATGGCCAGTCGCGGGTTGATGGCAATGGCGTGGGTCCGTGGGCACTGGATGATCAGTTTTGGCTCATGGTGCAAGCCTTCCAAAACGAAGACTGGTCGGCCGCTGTTGACGCCGCCGCTGACATTGGCCACTACGCCGGCGACATGCACAACCCCATGCATCTGACCTTGAATTACAACGGACAGTTAACCGGACAAAACGGTATCCACTCGCGCCATGAAAGCCAAATGACAGGCGATCACATCGTCGAGCTAGAACCGTTCCCCAGCACGGTGGGAGCCTATGGGAGTATACTGGAAGGCGTGTTCGATTGGATCGACGTTCAATTTCCAGGCGTGGATATGATTTTGGCCGCCGACTTGGCAGCAAAGTCCGCCGCTGGTGGCAGCACTTCAAGCAACACTTACTACGACACGTTATGGCAGGAAATTGGGCCTGAAACCACTATCTGGTTACAGGATGCTTCCGAAGCCATCGCTACGATTTGGTACACGGCTTGGTTGGAAGCGGGTTCGCCGTTGCTGCCTGGTTCGGCGCCAACGTCGGTGCCTAACGTTACTCCTAGTCTAGTAATGAAACCGCTGTATCCGAACCCATTCAACCCTGCGACTACGATCACCTTTGAAGTGGAAAAAGCTGGCCAGGCGACTGTGACTGTTCATAACGTGGCCGGGCACTTGGTCCGCCGCTTGTTTGAAAGCGAAGCGCACGCAGGCTTGAACACGATGAAATGGGATGGCCGGGATGATGCTGGGAAATCAGTGACTTCGGGGACTTACTTGTTCCGGGTGGAGCATGGTGGCGTTTATCAGCAGCAGAAGGCGGCGCTGGTTCGGTAGCATCGGGCTACCGCATTGCTCAACTGAGAAACCAAATCACTAACATACCGGCCAACATGGCGGCAGCCGCATTGCGCGTGCGCCAAGAAACAAATGCCGCCAAAGCCGCAGCCAACAGCCGCCATTCCATGGCGGCTGTTCCTTGATTGGCCACCGATGAAACCGCCAACGGCGCCAACACAGCCACCGGCACAAAACGCAACGCACGCTTAAAGTTTTCGCTGCGTTCCTTGCCACTAAAGAGCATAAATGAGGCGCGCAAGGCGTAAGTCGCCACACCAATCGCTCCAATGGTCAACCAACTCATATTGTCCTGCTTTCCCAGGCAAATCCACTTATGATACCTACCGCCGCCGCTGGTAACAGAGCCAAACCGTAGGGCAAGTCTTGCAACACAAGAAAAGTCGCAATGGAAGCCCCCGCGCCCACGAGTGTCGACCAATCTTTGATATGGGGCACGACCAAGGCTACAAAGGCCAATGCCACCGAGAAGTCCAATGATAGCCACGCCGGCACCACCGAACCCAAGACCACTCCGGTTACCGTTCCTATCTGCCACGACAGCCAGAGCAAAATGCCGGAACCGGTATAGAACCAAATGCGATTGACGTCGCTTTTTTCATCGACTGCAGAGGTCAGTCCAAAAGCTTGGTCCGTGAGAAAATACGACAGAAAGGCGCGAAACAGCCTCGACTCTTTCGTTACCGCATCAGACAACGCAACGCTGTACATCACGAATCGCAGGTTCACCAACACGGCCGCGCCGAGCAAGATGAAGGCAGGACTGCCTGCCTTCACTAACTGCACAACAGTAAGCTGAGACGCGCCCGCAAAAATCATCAGCGACATGCCTATCGTTTTTGCGATCGACAGATCCGCATCACGTGCGGCTATGGCCCCCACAATACCAAAAGGAAATACGCTAAAACCCAAGGGGATCGAAGTGATCATACCAGTCTTAAAATCTCTGGCTCGATTCACAGCGTCATCTCCATCGAAAGGTCGCCTCGCTCGTATTTTGGATGCTGGCCACTGCTGGTGACACGGAAACCCATCTTTCGGTACATCGTCACCGCGGTCGTCAGGCTAGAATTGGTGATCAGAATGAGTTTTCCAAGCCCCATTTCACGCGCACGATCCAAGGTCGCTAACATCAGTTTTTTCCCGATCTGACGGCCTTGAAATTCTTCGGTGACCGCCATCTTCGTGAGCTCCCAATCGTCGCCGTATTTTTTGATCGCGCAGGTGCCAACTATTTTCCCGTTCACTCGAGCGAAGAGAATCGTTCCGCCTTCGTCGATGATCTGCTCGGGATTCCACAACACTTCGCGATCCACCGGCTCGACGACAAAATACTTTTCGAGCCACTCGACGTTGAGATCTTTAAAGTACTCGCGATATTCTGGTTTGAAATCGAGGATCTCAACCTTGCCCATCAACCGCAAAGCCCGATGACCGACCACGCGCTCGCTGAGACTTTGCACGGTGACGGCTTGTTCTAATCCTTCCAGAGCCGCTAGAATATCGATGCCGCCATAGTCGACGATGTCCTGCAAACTGCGTTCGATGTCTTGCCACACGTCTCGCAATTCCGGCAACAACTCATGGCCTTTGTCCGACAATTCGAGCAGGCGGCAGCGTTCATCTTCAGTGTCTTTACGCGAACTGGTGAGCCCGCGTTTGGCCATGGCTTTGGCGGTTTGGCTAATGGCTGCGTGGGTCAAGCCCAACGAACGCGCGCATTCGCCGACAGTTTGGGCACCTTCGGAAGCCAAATAATTGTAGAGCGGAAACCAGCCAGGCTCGAAGTCCAAGTCGCTGAGGCTGTATATCTGCTGGCCACTGGCCATGACGCGGTCGCTGATGCGGCGAAGGCGGCTGCCTAAGGCCAAAAGGCCGAGTTCTCGTACATAATCCATAATTTTGGTCTTTCCGTAAGGTCTTACACATTGTCTTACCTATCTACCATCAATTAACCCGCTACGCAACTACCAAACAAAAAACGCCTGTCTGCCACAGAGCAAACAGACGCAATATCGAAACTAGCCACCGCCGGTCTCAATCGACCAAGAATCTCCAATACAGGTCCGCATCCAAAAGAGAGCCTGAGAAATCCTGCAGATTTAAACTCGCGGTTTTTGAACCGCCCGACTGCAGACAAAGCTCGTCGCTATCACGATCCCAGCAGTCTTCGGCCGCGTTATAGACATACCTTTCGCTCCGACCAGCGGATGCCTGTGGACCACCAGAATCGTTTTCGTAAAAGGAAATTCGCGTGGTGATTGCGAAACCATCCAACAAAGGCAATTGAGCACTCACTCTGAGTTCTGACAGTGGGACGTTATCGCCATCTGAACCTTGTACCAAGACCCTAGAGAGGTTCGCCACGTTGTGCGATTTGCCGTTGATGTCCGTCGTAATACGCATCGTGATAAAGAAATCTTCCTGAGAGCCCGAGTCGCCGTCGTTAGTGATGTCCAATGACATTCCGATGATGTTTAAGCTCGAGGTTTCAAGCGAAGCCGCCTTGCGATTTCCAGAGCAAATGTAAGGAGCGGCATTCGTGATGAGCTTGTTAAAAGACTCATTCCATGGATCTTCACCACTGCCAGCAACGGCACCGGTTCTCGGCGCTACGATTGCATATTCGTTGTCGTCTGGTGAATCAAAAGGTGAAGCAACACCGGCCGTGATCGGGTCTTCTTCCAGCACCGTATAAGTGTCCTTGCCGCTGCCATGGTTATCGGCATAGCCGACAGGCAAAACTGACTGCAAAATTTGGTGGAAACCATTGCTCCCAATAGAAGAGGTCAACCATTCCGTGACTAAGAGGCCGCCGGACCTGCCATAAATCGGCGCATAGAGGTCATCATTCACTTTACCAACTAGGATAAAGCCTTAAATTTGAGTTTTCCTCACATTATGCTATAATCATACATAGAATTAAGCTCAATAATCTCCCGCCCTGGTGTATCGCTGTCGCTTTTGACCGCAGCGCGCGCCTTTGGGCATTTTTCTACCAGAGGTTGACCGAATGCAAAAGTTTTCGCTGCGCCTGCTCACACTTTTTGTGTCCTTGCTCGCTTTCGCTCCCGTGGCCAAAGCCGACATCATCCTTTCCGAAATTTGCGATCCCCGGACCAACTATCTTACCGATCGTTTTATCGAAATTTACAATACCGGCGGTTCGCCAGTTGACCTCACCGGCTGGAAAATTGTCGCCGTGGGCAACACCAACGAAATCTTCACCTGGAACCTTTCGGGCAGCATTGCGGCCGGCCAAGCCTTGGTCGCCGGCGACGCGACCACCATCGTTGTGTTCCAAGTCGATTTTCCCGAACAAGCCTGGTCAGACAACAACGCCACCTGGAATGGCAAGGTCGGCGATGGCGCGCGGCTAAAGAACGCTTCTAACGTGGTGATGGATGATGCTGTGGTGCCCGGCACCACTTTTGAAAATGCAGACATGGTGCGCAACCAAATCATCACCACACCTGCTGCTGCATTCAACGTGGCCGAATGGACAATCACCCCCGTCTTCTTCCCAAGTGAAGCCACGCCGGGTTCGCATTTCCCACCCATCTCTCAAGGCCCCGATGTGGCCAACATCGTCACGGTGCCAGCAGCGCCGCTACCCGGCGAAGCGGTCAACATCCAAGCTGATGTGACCGACGGATTAGCCACCATCACGGCAGTTACGCTCAACTGGGGAACCACCTCAGGCGTGCTCAACAACCCGATCACCATGGTTAGCATCGGTGGCGACACCTACCAAACCTTCTCCGCCATCCCTGCCCAATCTGCGGGTGTGGTTATCTACTACGAAGTCGTGGCTGACAATGATATCCCCGACCAAACCACGAGTGACGAAGCATCGTACAGCTTGCCCTACAACCTGACGATTACTGAGATTCAGGGCGTGGGCGCTGTTTCTCCCTATGTTGGCGACGAGGTCATCACATCAGGTGTTGTGACAGCTGATTTCGGCACTTCGTTTGTGATTCAAGATGGCACTGGAATTCACTCTGGTGTGTGGGTATCGGGTACCATTGCGCCGTTCGTGGGCATTGAAGATATCTCCATGGTGCGCGGAATCGTACAAGAGATTGATGGCAATACCACGATCACCGGCGCGCAAGTGATCTCGTCCTCCGCCGGTACGTTGCCCGCAGTTGAGACCGTGACCTCCGGAGCCGCCAACAACGAAGCTTGGGAAGGTGTCTTGGTTCAAGTTGTCAACGCTTCTTGCACCTTGAGTGACTCCAACGCCCCAACTTGGGAAATTAGCAATACAGGCGGCCCCGTGGCTGTCGACGACCTCGGCGTTTCGCCTGACCTTGTTTTCGGCACGGACTACAGCATCACCGGTGTGATCAGCGGCGCCAGCACGGCCTTCGGTGTTGTGCCGCGTAGCCTGGCCGACGTGGTCTTTTTGAGCGACACGACATCACCTACCGTGATCGCAATTTCAGCTCTCGGTCCAACAACCGTCTCTCTCACCTTCAGCGAAGCGGTCGACACCAGCTCGGCACAAAACACGTCGAATTACAGCCTGTTCGGTGAAACCGTGACGCTCGCGTTACAAACCGGTGGCACGCCTGAACACATCACGCTAACGGTTTCGGACATGGCTGACGGCAGCCAGTCGTTGACGATCAATGGCGTAGAAGATCTGTTCAGCAATTCGACAGCTTCTTTGATTGTGCCGTTCACTTTTTACGGCGGCAACATCCCGCCAGGTTATTACGATTCGGCCGAAAGTTTGGTCGGCGAAGTTCTGCGCGCCGAATTGCACAACATTATCGACAACCACAGTTCGGTCAGCTACAGCGGCCTGTGGTCGGCCTACTACACGACCGACGACAAGCCCAATGGCAAAGTTTGGGACATGTATTCTGATATCCCCGGCGGCACGCCACAATACGAGTACACCTTCGGCACCGACCAAGGCGGCAGCGCAGGTTCAGAGGGAACTGGCTACAACCGTGAACATTCGTGGCCAAGCAGCTGGTATGGCGCCTCGTCCCCTATGTACACCGACATCTTTATGGTCTATCCCACCGACAACGAAGTGAATAACAAACGCGGAAGCTTTCCCTTCGGTGAAGTCGGCACGCCAACTTGGACGTCGACCAACGGCTGCAAATTGGGCAGCAGCGACTACCCCGGTTATAGCGGAACCGTCTTTGAACCCATCGATGAATACAAAGGCGACTTTGCTCGCGCCTACTTTTACATGACGACCCGATACTTCGGCGAAGATGGCAGCTGGGCGGGTAGCCCGATGGCCAACGGAGCCGTTTTAGAGCCATGGGCAGAAGCCATGTTGCTCGAATGGGACGCGGCTGACCCCGTCAGCTTGAAAGAGATCGATCGCAACGACGCGGTTTATGACATCCAAGGCAACCGCAACCCGTTCATTGATCGCCCCGACTTTGTATTCAAGGTGTTCCAACCTGAATTGAGCGCGGTGCCCAACCCAAGTGTATTTGCCAGCGTGGTCTTGCACCAAAACGTGCCAAATCCATTCAACCCTTCGACCGTGATAAGTTACGAACTGGAATCGGCAGGTATGGTGGAGCTGCAGATCTACGACGTCGCAGGTCACTTGATCAAAACTTTGCATCGCGGAAATTTGACGGCAGGGTCGCACCAAGAAACATGGTTTGGACGCGACAACTCAGGCCGCACGATGGCAACCGGTGTGTACTTCTATCGTTTAGAAGCTGGTTCAGAAGTTGAAACGCGACGGATGTTGTTAGCGAAGTAAATCTGGTTTGACAGAGCGCGTTACTCCGGTAGCGCGCTCTTTTTTTGTCCTGCGCCCGGCCAAAAGAGGATCAATGCCGATACAGCCAGGCCGGGGAAGATCGCCTCTACTCCCAGCCACGCGCTGCCATTGCCCAAGATCAGCCAAACGAGCGCAGTGCTGCCGGAAAAGATCATCGATCGAACCGCACGCTGACCACTAGGCACTCGCCCCCACTGCGCCAAGGCCATTGGCAAAAACAATATTGGCGTGCCTACCGAGCCCAAGGTTTTCCAAAGTTGGATCACCGACCCTGAGATAAGCGCCAAAGCAATCGCCACGATCGCGGTGGCCAATAGGCTCCAACGAATCGCGGGCAAAGTTGCCTCGTCGGCCAGCTTTTCACCCCGTGGCGTGCGCCAGCGTTCGATCAAATCTCGACCCAACGTGACTGAGCAAATGAAGGCGTAGCTGTCGACGGTGGACATGATGGTTGCCAGCATACCGACGGTAAAAACTCCCTGCCAAAAGCTTGGCAAAACGTGAGCCGCTAAAGCAGGAAAAGCCTGCACGGGATTAGCAAGATCGGGCAACAAAGCGCGTGCGTACAAGCCAGCCGTGGTCGTCAGGAAATCAAAGACAATCCAAAACCCGATCGCCCAAAAGATACCGTTCTTCGCCGTCTCTTCTGATTCAGCGGCAAAACATCTTTGGTAGAACGCGGGCTCCACCAAAGTGCTAAGGGCAATCACATACCACACAGCGATGGCTTGCCACCCTAGGCCTCCATCCCACTGCAAATGACCCGCCGGCAAATTGTCGCGCAGGAATTCCCACCCGCCAAAACGCGTAACGCACACCCCAACCAGAACGGCGAAACCGACGAACATCAGAATAAACTGCACCATGTCCGTGGCCACAATGGCGCGCAAGCCGCCGCGAAAAACATAGCTAATGGAAAGGGCCGTGCCGGCCACTACGCCAACCCAAATGGGCCAACCGGTCGCGAAATTCAGCAAGACTCCCAGCATAAGCACATACGCTGCTGGGGCGGTCATCACGAAAATGGTGCCGGCGCCGAATAAAGCGGTTGGGCGACCGTAGTGGTGATCGAGCATATCTGGCACGGTGAGCATCTGGCTGCGCCTCGCGCGGCGGGCGAGAAAAACGGCGAAGAGCGCTGCGTAGAGATAATAGGGAACGCCGAAGACGAGCCAATTGCTGACGCCGTATTGCCAAGTGTATTCGCCGACGCCCAGGATGCCGCCGTACCATGTGGTCACCAACGAAGCGGTGAAAGCCGGTAGGGTGAGGCGACGGCCAGCGACGATAAAATCGACTGCACTGGAGGTAGAAAAACGGAATAGCCTGATCACAATGAAGAGTAAGAAAGCGAGGTAAACGAGACCAGCTAACATCTCACTCCTGGCCGGAGTCGAAATCGTCGTCGTATACCGGTTCACGATCAACCGATACGATTAACGAACCTTCGCCAACCGCAATCAAGAGCGGGCTTTGGCCCACCCGATTACCAATGGTGGCGCGGCCACCTGGCACTAATGTCTCGGCCAGAATAGGATAGTCAGCGCCCTCGACGGTGACATTCTTTGCTTCTCCGGCCAACGGCAAAACCGAAAACCTTGTTCCCGGATTCAAATCCCAAGAAACCTGAGTGCCCGGGCCCAAGCGAACTGAGTCAGCCTTATGACCGGCCAAGCAAATATCGAGGCGGTCGGCAAAACGCTCCAACAAGTGCACGTTAAAAAGAGTGTGATCCAAATACCATCCGGTGGCACCAAGCAAAACGGCTTCGGTATAACCCTGGTCCACCAAGTAGAGCAACGCTTTTTCGCCGTCGGTGGTGTGTTGGTCGGAAACTTGCAAGTACCGCGGCCCATCGCGGCCATCGAGGATCCGGCCAGTGAGAGAATCGAAGTCGCCGATCACCACATCCGGTGCGCACGGCAAATGAGTGTAGGGATGACCCGCTGCGTCGGTGCAGATGAAAATCTCGGCACCTTGCAACCAGTACTCCACCAACTCGCGCGATGGCGCAGGACCGTCACAAAGAACAACACCGCGCCGACCTCTGTTGCGAAATATAGGGCAAGCGGCGCCACCCATTTCCGGCGTCAAATCATTCATCAGAAGCTGTAGTCCAAACCGACGACAAAGTTGCGGCCCGCAGCCGGCGTATAATAATTTTCGCCAAAGTAATAACCCCATGTTTCGTATTCGGCATTGGCCAAGTTGCGCAAATGCAGGAACGCTGTCGTGCGCTTGCCGCCCAACTCGTACCAGAACGATACATCGACTGTGGTCCACGGGTCAATGGAATGGTCGGCGATGCCCGTGTTGTCCGTTTGTTGGCGACCGGTGTTTCGCGCTCTCAAGCGGGTGCGGAAGTCGGGCCACCACTGAGCCGTCCAGTCAGCCATGGCCAAGTGCTCGGGGAACAGTGCGATGCGGTTACCGCTGTAGTCTTTGGCGATTCCATCGAAGTCGTAATAGGTATATTGGACAAAGTTATCCCAACTCTTGGATGCCGCCAGTCGAAATTTGTGCTGACGTGAAACCTGAGCCGAAATCTCAAACTCGACCCCTTTATGCCGCGTCTCACCCGCATTTCCACGGATTCCGCTACCGTCATCATTCACGCCCCCGAGGGCGACAATTTCGTTTTCAAAGTCCATCCAATAACCGCCGAGCGACATCTCAACATCAGCCGTTTGCCAAGACATGCCCAACTCGTAGTCGACGACACGCTCTTCTTTGACATAGGGATCTGACCATTCAACATGATTGACGGAACCGTCAGAATTGAGCACTTCACGACGCGTAGCAAACAGGGGCTCTACGCCCAAATCGTCACCACCCAGAAAGGTGTCAAAAAGTTCGCCATCTGTGGGTTCCCGGTGGTTGATGCCAACTGCGCCGAAGAACTTCATGGACCCGCCGGGCGTACGCCAGTTCACGGCACCCTTGGGATTAAAGAAATCGTATTTTACCGTGTAGGCATTCAGCAAATCGCCTTGGAAGTTGCCTGCTTGGTCCTGCTTGAATTTGTATTCTTTATGTTGGTAGTGCAGGTCTGCCGTCAGGATCAAGCCGCTGCCCACATTCCAACGTTCCTTAGCGAAAAACGAGTATTGGTCTTTGTCGCCGGTGTATTGATGATAGTTGTAGCCGCCAACAATATCGTCCGGAGTTATCCCTTCAGCCCACATCACATTACCCCAGTGATTAGAGTGAAACGTGTACCAATCACCGCCAACTAACAAACTACTGGCGCCATGTTGCCAATTGAAATGCGGCACCCAGCCGGTGTGTTCTTTGCGCACCCATTTTTGTCTAACAAGATCAACATCAGTGTCGGCAGGCACACCAAGCAATGAGTCCAAGGCGTAATTTTCGGCTTTTTGATCGGCCTTAAAGTTTTCGTAAAACCCCTCACCTTTGATATGATAAAGACGGTTAGTCAACTCGACATTGTCGGAAATGTACCAGGTATTGTGCAGCTCATAGTGTGGCTGACGAAAGTCATCGATGGCATTGTGGTAAGTTTCCATGTTCGCTTTGCGATTGGTCCTCAAAACTGACTCCGGTACCG